>DASZNJ010000169.1:0-25690 GCA_035551575.1 Gemmatimonadaceae bacterium | reverse complement strand
CCGTGCGCCATCACGGCGCCCGAGACGAACGAGGTCACGAACGGCACCATCACCACCCCCCCGTTCTTCGGGAGGCGGGCGAGGATCGAGTCAGGAACGTTGCGGCGATGGTCGACGAGGGCGCGGGCGGCGGAGTGCGAGAAGATCACCGGCGCCTCGCTCGCATCGAGCGCGTCGCTCATCGTGCCCGGGGAGACGTGCGCGAGGTCGACGAGCATCCCGAGCCGGTTCATCTCGCCGACCACTTCCTTCCCGAAGGGAGTGAGCCCGCCGTGCGTCGCGCTGTCGAGGGCGGCGTCGGCCCAGTCGAGGGTGACGTTGTGGGTCAGCGTCATGTACCGCGCGCCGCGGTCGTAGTACTCGCGGAGGAGCGCGAGCGAGTTCTCGATCGCGTGCCCGCCCTCGAGGCCGAGCAGCGAGCCGATCGTGCCGCGGCGGAAGGCGGCGCGGACCGACTTCGCGTCGAGCGCCCACTGCAGCTCCGGGTACGCGGCGATGACGCGGCGCGCGATGTCGATCTGCTCGAGCTGGACACGCGCGTAACCGGGCCGGCTGCTCACCCTGCCGTTAGGCGCGTAGGTCGCGTCGTCGGCTTCGCCGGGGATGTAGACCGACCAGAACTGGGCGCCGACGTGCCCCGCCTTCAGCCGCGGCAGGTCGGTCATCCCGGGTGTCTTCTTCCGCAGGTCGTAGGCGGCGACGTCGCCGGGATGCGCCTTGTCCTCACGGATCCGCCAGGGAAGGTCGTTATGGCCGTCGAAGACGGGATGCGCGGCGAGGACGCGGAGGGCGCGGGCGCGATCGGCCGCGGAGGGCTGGGCAGTGAGCGGCAACGGGAGGACGAGCGCGAGGGCGAGGGCGAGGACGAATGTGCGCATGATCGATCCGGGAGGCGGGAGACTGGCGCAAGATACGACGGAGGCGCGGGGAAGGCGATGCTCGCGCCGGAGGCGTTTGCGGACGGCGATGCGCGCCCTCCTCGAAAGGCGGCGCGCCCGTGCGTTGCCGTCCCCTCCCGTTCATCCGCGCTCCGCGACATCTTGTCGCCCCATGCGCATCACCCGCAACCTGACCTTCCAGGTCCTCGTCGCCGTCGCCCTCGCCGTCCTTCTCGGCGCGCTCTCTCCGGCCGCCGGGGTCGCGATGAAGCCGCTCGGCGACGTCTTCATCAACCTGGTGAAGATGATCATCGCCCCGATCATCTTCCTCACCATCGTGCTCGGCATCGCCAGCATGCACGACATCCGGAAGGTCGGGCGCGTCGGCGGGAAAGCGTTCCTCTACTTCGAGGCGGTGACGACGGTCGCGCTCGGGATCGGGCTCGTCGTCGCCAACCTCACGAAACCGGGCGCGGGGATCGACGTCTCGTCGCTCGCCGCGGGCGACATCTCGCAGTACACGACCGCGGCGAAGCAGCTCGGCTTCGTCGACTTCGTCACCCACATCGTCCCGAGCAGCATCGTCGGCGCGTTCGCCAGCGGCGACATCCTCCAGATCGTCTTCTTCTCCCTCATCTTCGGCGTCGCGCTCTCCGCGCTCGGGGAGGCCGGGCGGCCGGTGGCGGCGGGGCTCGAGAAGCTGTCGCAGGTGTTCTTCCGGATCACGGCGATCGTGATGCGCGTCGCGCCGTTAGGCGCGTTCGGCGCGATGGCCTACACCATCGGCAGGTTCGGTGTCCGCGCCCTGCTTCCGCTCGCCAACCTGATGGGGGCCGTCTACCTGACGATGGCGCTGTTCATCTTCGTCGGGCTGAACCTGATCGCGCGCCTCTCGGGTTTCAGCCTCTGGGAGCTGCTCAAGTACATCCGCGGCGAGATCCTCATCGTCCTCGGAACCTCGAGCTCGGAGGCAGCGCTGCCGAGCATGCTCGAGCGGATGGCCGCGTACGGGTGCGACCGAAGCGTCGTCGGCCTCGTCATCCCGGCGGGGTATTCGTTCAACCTCGACGGGACGTCGATCTACCTCTCGATGGCGACGATCTTCATCGCCCAGGCGTTCGGCATCGACCTCTCGTTCGGGCAGCAGCTGTCGGTGATGGCGGTGCTGATCGTGACCTCGAAGGGCGCGGCCGGCGTCACCGGCTCGGGGTTCATCGTGCTCGCCAGCACGCTCTCGGCGATGCACACGGTTCCGGTGGAGGGCATCGCGCTGGTGCTCGGCGTCGACCGGTTCATGAGCGAGGCACGGGCGATCACGAACCTGATCGGGAACGCCGTCGCGACGGTCGTCATCGCGAGGAGCGAAGGGGCCTTCGACCCGGTGCGCCACGCCGAGGCGATGGCCGGGCGTCCGCCCGAGGAGCTACTGGTCGCCGGCGCCTGACGGCGGCTCGAGGCGCGCCGGGCGCCCGACCGCGCCGAGCGCGGGCACGCCGACGAAGGCGAGCTTGTCCGGGTTGAGCACGCGATAGGCGCGGTGGATCCGCTCGCCGTCGGTGGCGAACGCGGTGACCGCGAAGACGCGGTCGAACACCAGGGTGAGGATGCACGGCTCGCCGTTGAGCGTCGCGATGCGATGCGTCGTGACGCCATGCCACTTCCGCTCGAGCCCCGTGAGCAGGCGGGTGATCGGGTCCGCGCCGATGATGATGCGGCGCGCGGCCGGCGACTTTCCACCGCCGTCGCTGACGAACGACGCGCTGGAATCGAAGAGCGCGAGCAGCGCCTCGCTGTCCCCGTCGGCGATCGCGTCGAGGAAGCGGGCGAGCAGCCGCCGCTGCACGCCGGGCGCGACGGAATAGCGCGCGCGCTCGTCGCGAACGCGCTCGCGCGCGCGATGGACCATCTGCCGGACGGCGGCCGGGGTGCGCTCGATGACGCGCGCGATCTCGTCGTACGAGGTGTCGAACAGCTCGCGGAGGAGGAACGCGGCGCGCTCCTCCGGGCCGAGTCGCTCGAGCAGCATGAGGAAGGCGATCGAGAGGTCCGACTCGCGCTCGACGCGAACGTCAGGCGCGCCCGCCCGCTGTGCATCGAAGCCGGTCGCGATCGGCTCGGGGAGCCAGTGGCCGACGTAGCTCAGCCGCTCCGTCTCGGCGCGGTGCAGCCGGTCGATCGCGAGCCGCGTCATGACGGTGACGAGCCACCCCTCGGGCGCGATGATCGACGGGTGGTCGGCCTCGTGCCAGCGGAGGTAGCACTCCTGCACCAGGTCCTCCGACTCGTGCGCGTCGCCGAGCATGCGATACGCGATTCCGAACAGCCGAGGACGCAGCTGCTCGAAGATGCCGACGAATTTCGGTGAGGCTGTCACAACGCGCGTGCCGTCCCGTCTATGCTGGCGTACGACAACTCAACGGAGACCACATGACGAAACGTATCGACTTTTCACGCGTCGGGCACGGGGCCTATCGCGTGATGGCCGCCCTCGAGGAGCATGTCAGGCGATCCGGGCTTGGACACTCGCTGCTCGAGCTCGTGAAGCTGCGCGCGTCCTACATCAACCACTGCGCCTATTGTGTCGACATGCACAGCAAGGATGCACGCGCCGGGGGCGAAGCCGAGCAGCGCATCTACGCGGTCCCTGTCTGGCGGGAGACGCCGTTCTTCACCGCGCGGGAGCGGGCCGCGCTCGAATGGACGGAAACCGTGACGAACATCTCACAGCGCGGAGTGCCTGATGACATCTACGCGGCCGCACGCAAGGAGTTCAGCGAGGAAGAGCTGGTCGAGCTGACGATGGCGGTGATCGCGATCAACGGCTGGAACCGGCTCGCGATCAGCTTCGCGACGGAGCCGGGGAGCTACGTGCGAACGCCGGGCGGGCGAGAGGTCGCGGCCACCGCCGGCGCCGGGACGCGATGACGCGGCCGCCTCGCCCCGCGGCTCAGAGCCGCTCGATCCGGGAGACGCGGGCGAGGAGGTCCGCGTGTGACTGCTGGAGCGATTCGAGGTGCTTGACGAGCTCACCATGCCGCTTCTCCTCGTCCGACGGTTCCTTGGCGATGAAGGTCAGGGCGCCGCCGACTTCGAGGCGGCAGGTCTGGACGCGATGCAGCCCGTCGATTCCCTGCCGCCGCGCGGCGGCTTCGAGCTCCTCCGGCGTGATCAGCTCCCGCTTGAGGCGGTCGGCGTGAAGCTTCCCGTTCGTGATCAGGAGGTCGGGATCACCCTCGACGATCCGCGCGAACGCCGGATGCGTGTAGAGGTAGCGAACGACGAACCAGTTGACGGCGAGCAGCGCGGTCGCGCCGATGATTCCGCCGGCGAGCGAGTTGTCGTTGCCGATGATCGCATTCTGGACGGTGTTCGAGAGCAGGAGGAGGACGACGAAGTCGAAGGGGTTGAGCTGTCCCATCTCCCGCTTCCCGGCAAGGCGGAGGCCGACGAGGAGGAAGGCGTACACGAGAAAGGTGCGGAGGAGCTTTTCGCCGAGCGGAATGCCGAGTGCAAAGAGGTCGTGGGACATCGCAGAGGGAACTCGGGGAATGGAAGTCTCGAGACGAGGTTGGGAACGGACGTCTCGACACGAGCCTGGAAGAGGAACGCTTGAAGATGCTGGATGCTGGAAGGACGCGGGCGACCTATTCGAGTGCGGCGGCGACGATCTGCTGTGCTTCGGTGAGTACGCGATCGAGTGCCTGCGGCCCGTCGAAGCTTTCGGCGTAGAGCTTGTAGACGTCCTCCGTCCCTGAGGGGCGGGCGGCGAACCAGCTGGTCTTCGACTCGACCTTCAGTCCGCCGATCGCGGCGCCGTTGCCCGGGGCGGTGGTGAGCATGCGGGTGATCGGCTCGCCGGCGAGCGCGCGCGCTTTCACCTGGTCGGGGGCCAGTCTGGCGAGCTTCGCCTTCTGTGCCGCGTTGGCGGGTGAGTCGACGCGGCGGTAGGCGGGGTCGCCGAAGCGCGCGGCCAGCTCGGCGTAGAGCTGGGCGGGATCCTTGCCCGTCTTCGCCGTCATCTCGGCGGCAAGGAGGCCGAGGATGAGGCCGTCCTTGTCGGTGGTCCAGGCGTCACCGTCGCGGCGGAGGAAGGAGGCGCCGGCACTTTCCTCGCCGCAGAAGCCTAACGATCCGTCGACGAGCCCATCGACGAACCACTTGAAGCCGACCGGGACCTCGACCAGGCGGCGGCCGAGCGACGCCGCGACGCGGTCGATCATCGACGAGCTGACGACCGTCTTCCCGACGCCGGCGCCGGCGCGCCAGCGGGGGCGGTTGGCGAACAGGTAGTGGACGCAGACCGCGAGGTAGTGATTCGGGTTGAGCAGCCCGCCGCTCCGCGAGACGATGCCGTGCCGGTCGTGGTCGGGGTCGCAGGCCCAGGCGACGTCGAAGCGGTCCTTGAGGCCGATCAGCCGCTGCATCGCGTACGGCGACGAGCAGTCCATCCGGATCTTCCCGTCCCAGTCGACGGTCATGAAGCCGAAGGTCGGGTCGACGACCTCGCTGACGACGGTCAGCGGCAGGTCATAACGTTCGGCGATCCGTCCCCAGTACTTCACCCCCGCGCCGCCCAGCGGATCGACACCGAGGTTCAGCTTCGCGCCGCGGAGGATGTCCATGTCGATGACGTTCGCCAGGTCGCCGACATAGGACTCGATGTAGTCGAACGGGTGCGTCGTCGGCGCCTTCTTCGCCTGCTCGAGGGCGACGCGGCGGACCCCGGCGAGCCCGGCCTCGAGCAGCCGGTTGGCCTCGCCCTCGACCCACTTCGTGACGGCGGTGTCGGCCGGGCCGCCGTTAGGCGGGTTGTACTTGAACCCGCCGTCCTCGGGCGGGTTGTGCGACGGCGTGACGACGATCCCGTCGGCGAGCCCGGTCGTCCGCCCGCGGTTGTAGCCGAGGATCGCGTGGGACACCGCCGGGGTCGGGGTGAAGCCGCCGTCGCGGTCGACCATGACGTGGACGCCGTTCGCGGCGAGCACCTCGAGGGCGCTGGCGAAGGCGGGGCCGGAGAGGGCGTGGGTGTCGATCCCGATGAACAGCGGGCCGTCGATCCGCTGGTCGCTGCGGTACCGGCAGATCGCCTGGGTGATGGCGTGGATGTGGTCCTCGTTGAACGTGCCGGCGAAGGAGGTGCCGCGATGCCCGGAGGTCCCGAAGGAGACGCGCTCGGCGCCCACGCGCGGGTCGGGGCGCCGGTCGTAGTACGCGGCGATCAGCTTTGGCACGTCGACGAGGAGCGACTGCGGGGCCGGCTTCCCGGCGAGAGGGCTGACTGGCATTCAGGAATTGGCTGGAGAAATGGCGCGGGCGCCAGCGCTCCAAGTTGCGTGCCGCCGTGTCCGCTGGACGCCGGGCCGTCAGGAGCGCGCCTTCGCCATAGATTGCGGGAGGAGCGCCCGCCCCTCAGGAGATGGTCCAATGGCTTCCCGTCCTTCCGCTCTCCGCGCTGCGACGCCCGGAACGCGGCACCGCAGTCACGACGACTTCGCGCTGCTCGACGCCTGGTGGCGTGCCGCGAACTACCTCTCGGTCGGCCAGATCTACCTGTGCGACAACCCGCTGCTCCGGGAGCCGCTCGCGCTGAAGCACATCAAGCCGCGGCTGCTCGGGCACTGGGGGACGACGCCCGGGCTCAACTTCGTCTACGCGCACATGAATCGCGTCATCCGCGAGCGCGACGTGAATGCGATCTTCGTCGCGGGGCCGGGACATGGTGGTCCTGGAGTCGTCGCCAGCACGTATCTCGAGGGGACCTACAGCGAGGTCTATCCGCAGATCACGCGCGATGCGAGCGGGCTGCGCAAGCTGTTCACGCAGTTCTCCTTCCCGGGTGGCATCCCCAGCCACGTCGCGCCGGAGACACCGGGCTCGATCAACGAGGGCGGGGAGCTCGGCTACTCGCTGCTGCACGCCTACGGCGCCGCATTCGACAACCCCGATCTCGTCGTCTGCTGCGTGATCGGGGACGGCGAGGCGGAGACGGGCGCGCTCGCGGCGAGCTGGCACTCGAACAAGTTCCTGAACGCGAAGCGCGACGGCGCGGTGCTGCCGATCCTCCACCTCAACGGCTACAAGATCGCGGGACCGACGATCCTCGCGCGCATTCCGGAGGAGGAGCTCACGGCACTGATGCGCGGCTACGGCTACGAGCCGCACTACGTCTCGGGCGACGAGCCGCCGGTGATGCACCAGCTGATGTCGCGCGTCCTCGACGCCTGCATCGATCGAATCCGTGCGATCCAGCGCGCCGCGCGCGATGGCCCGCCCGGCGATGCCGCGGCATCGGACGATGCGGACGCGCGGCCGCGCTGGCCGATGATCATCCTCCGGTCGCCGAAGGGATGGACGGGTCCGAAGATGGTCGACGGCAGGAAGGCGGAGGGCTCATTCCGTTCGCACCAGGTGCCGATCACCGGCTTCACCGAGCACCCGGATCACGTCGCGCAGCTCGAGCAGTGGATGAAAGGTTACCGCCCCGAGGAGCTGTTCGACGAGTCCGGCGCGCTGCGCGAGGAGATCGCGCGTCAGGCGCCTGACGGCGAGCGCCGGATGAGCGCGAACCCGATCGCCAATGGCGGGCTCCTGCTCCGCGACCTCCGGCTCCCCGACTGGCGCGAGCATGCGCTGCCGGTCGACATACCCGGGGCAACCGACGGCGAGGCGACGCGCGTGCTCGGCCGGATGCTCCGCGACGTGCTGCGGCTCAACGACGACCGGGCGAACTTCCGCATCGTCGGTCCCGACGAGACCGCGTCGAACCGCCTCGACGCCGTGTTCGAGGCGACCGGTCGCGTCCTCGCGGGAAAGATCCTTCCCACCGACGACCACGTCTCGCGCGACGGCCGCGTGATGGAGGTGCTCAGCGAGCACATGTGCCAGGGCTGGCTCGAGGGTTACCTGCTCACCGGGCGCCATGGCTTCTTCTCCTGCTACGAGGCGTTCATCCAGATCGTCGACTCGATGTTCAACCAGCACGCGAAGTGGCTGAACACGACGCTGCACATCCCGTGGCGCAAGCCGATCGCCTCGCTGAACTACCTGCTCACGTCACACGTCTGGCGGCAGGATCATAACGGCAACAGCCACCAGGATCCCGGCTTCATCGATCACGTCGTCAACAAGAAGGCCGACGTCGTTCGCGTGTACCTGCCGCCGGATGCGAACACCCTCCTGTCCGTCGCCGATCACTGCCTGCGCAGCCGCAACTACGTGAACGTGATCATCGCCGGGAAGCAGCCGGCGCCGCAGTGGCTGAGCGTGCAGGAAGCCGAGTCGCATTGCGCGGCCGGGCTCGGAACCTGGGAGTGGGCGAGCACCGAGGGCGGACGGGATCCCGACGTCGTCGTCGCCTGTGCCGGCGACGTACCGACGATGGAGATGCTCGCCGCGACGTCGATCCTCCACGAGAAGCTGCCGGGGCTTCGCGTGCGCGTGGTGAACGTCGTCGACCTGATGACGCTGCAGCCGGAGAGCGAGCACCCCCACGGACTGAGCGACGACGCATTCGACGCACTGTTCACCGCCGACAAGCCGATCGTGTTCGCCTTCCACGGCTACCCGTGGCTGATCCACCGCTTGACGTACCGGCGCAACGGGCACGGCAACCTGCACGTCCGCGGCTACAAGGAGGAAGGGACGACGACGACTCCCTTCGACATGACGGTGCTGAACGACCTCGATCGCTTCGACCTCGTGATCGACGTGATCGCCCGCGTGCCGAAGCTGGCGAACGATCCGGCGGCGAAGCGCCTGACGGAGTGGTGCGAGCGGAAGCTCGTCGAGCATACCGCGTACGTCCGCGCGCACGGCGACGACATGCCGGAAGTGCGCGACTGGCGCTGGCCGGGAGGTGCGCGGTAGCGCGCGCCAGGCGGTGGCGGCTGCGGAGGTGACGGCGTTCGCGGCAGTCAGTGCTCCAACGCCCCCGGGCCGCCGTCCACGCAGTTACTGCCGTCGCCGCCCGTTACCGCCGTCACCTCTGCAGTGGCCCCATCCCCCCAGCCGGGAACACCGGCCGCTGCTAGATTCCTTCTATCCCCAACCGCGAGCTCCGATGTCCGAGAATGCCCCCCAGTCCGCACCCGCCCGCCCGGCACCGCCGACACGGGCTGAATCGTACGAACGTGTATCGCACGCGCTGTTCGAGGCGAAGAAGGTCGCCGTTGGCACGCATGCCGGCGAGGAAGTCCGCGTCCGGATGATGCATCCCGGCCCGTTCCTGCCTGACGGCTCCGGCGGCGGGGAAGCGCGCCCGGTGATCTATCTCGCCTCGATGAAGACCGACCCGAAGATCCGCGAGATGACGACGCGCCCCGAAGTCGCGCTCCTCATGCACGAGTCGCCGACCGGGGAGGAGCACACCAGCTGGGAGATGGAGCTCACCGGGCGGGCCGAGATCGTGCGGTCGGCCGAGGAAAGGCAGCGGGCGAAGGAGGCGACGATGCGGACGTCGAGCATCGTCTCGTACCTCGACTCGATCGGCCAGACCGACCTCCTCGCCTTCGTGAAGGTGACGCCGCGGTTCATCAAGCATCGTGTCTTCGGCGAGATCGTAGCCGGGCGCGCGCCGTCGATCCTCGACTACTCGGATACCGTCGCCGTCGAGCGTGACAGCCAGCTGCTCGGCGCGCGGCTGGGCGTCTGGAAGGAGCTGGTGCGCTGGGCGTCGCTCACCGCCTCGGCGGCATCCGTCGCGGTCGGGCTCGCGGTCGCCTACGCGGCGACGGGGAGCGTGAACTGGGGGTTTGCCGTGCTGACGCTGATTGCCGCGGTCGCGCTGCAGGCGTGTACCAACATCAAGAACGACCTCGACGATCACCGCTCCGGCGCTGACGACCGGAACCGCACGCCGGTGCTCGGCTTCACCGGCGGGTCGCGCGTGATCCAGCGCGGGCTCGCGACGCGCGGCGACCTGCTCGTGTTCACGCTGCTGTTCGGCGCCGTCGCGGCGTTCATCGGTGTCGCGCTCGCCCTCATGGGACGGCCGTGGGTGATCGCCTTCGGGCTGTTCGGTCTCGCGCTGGGCTTCGTCTACACCGCGGGGCCGTTGAAGCTGGCCAACCGCGGGCTCGGCGAGTTCGCCGTCGCGATCGCGTTCGGGGTCGGGATCATCACCGGGACGGCGTACGTCCAGCTTGGCTACGTGCCGATGCAGGCGCTCGCGGCATCGATCCCTGTTTCGCTGCTCGTCTCGCTCCTCCTCTTCATCAACGGCTTCCAGGATGCGGCGTCGGATGCGGAGGTCGGGAAGCTGACGCTCGTCGCGCGGTTAGGCATCGCGCGGGCGGCGCGCTGGTACCCGGTGCTCGCCTTCGGCGCGCTGCTGATCCTGGTCGGGCTGGTGATCGCGGAGGTCCTGCCGCCGGCGGCGCTGCTCGGCCTTGCCGGGGTGCCGCTGTTCGTTCGCGCCGCCTCGATCGCCCGGCGGAAGTTCGACGCGCCGATGGAGCTCGTCCCGGCGAACGCCTATACGGCGATCGGTCACCTGGCGAGCACCCTGATGCTCGCGGTCGGTCTCGCCTGGGCCGGCGAGAGCAGCCGCCTCGTCGCCGCGTCAGGCGCGGCGGTGGTCGGCGCGGTGGTGATCGCCTACTACGCGCGGTCGGTGCAGCGGCTGTCGAGCGCGTTCGAGGGGGTGAAGGCGGCGGTCGGACGGGCGTAGCCGTCCAGTAGGGGGCGACAACCGTGCGCCGGGCTTTCGTGTCTCACGAGAGCCCGGTTCCGCCGACTCCGACCCCCTTGGCCATGC
Organism: Gemmatimonadaceae bacterium; assembly: GCA_035551575.1. GTDB lineage: Bacteria > Gemmatimonadota > Gemmatimonadetes > Gemmatimonadales > Gemmatimonadaceae > JABFXC01. The sequence goes on along the minus strand of DASZNJ010000169.1, from coordinate 15,058 downwards.
GTCACCGTTTCGTTCTCGCCCGCATCCGCGGCGCGCTCGCCGCGCTCGCGCTCCCGTTCGTGATGGCAACTGCCGCCGCGCCCCTCTCCGCCCAGGAGCCGACCCCCTCGTCGGCCGATGTCATCCGCGGCCGCGTCACGGACGACTCGGCGCGGGCGATCGCGGCCGCGACGGTGATCGTGACGCGCGGGCCCGATCGCGCGACGCTGGAGGCGAGCACCGACAGCGCGGGCAACTACTCGGTCCGCTTCGAGCCGGGCACCGGCGACTACCTCGTCTACGTCAGCGCGCCGGGGTATCGGACCGCGCGGCGGCGTGTGCAGCGGCAGGGTGGGGAAGTCGTCCTCGTCGCCGACTTCCGGCTCGGGAGCGAGGCGGCGATGCTCGCCGAGGTGAAGGTCCGCGCGCAGAAGCCGGTGCGGGCGAAGAACGACGTCAGTCCGTACGACCCGGAGACGGGGGCGTCGGAGCGGTACCAGGACGGCGTCGACGGGCAGCTGCCACCGGGCGCTGCCGGTGACCTGAACGCGACGGCGACGACGATGTCCGGCGTGACTGCCACGCCTAACGGTCCGTCGATCCTCGGCGCCGGCGCCGAGTCGAACCTGACGACGCTGAACGGGATGGGGATGGCGGCGGCGACGATCCCGCGCGCGGCGCAGACGGAGACGCGGGTCACCGGCGCGACCTTCGACCCGACCCGCGGCGGCTTCGCCGGCGCGAACATCGACGTCCGGCTGGCGTCGGGCGACAGGTTCTACCAGCGGCGCCAGGCGTACCTGACCCTCGACCCGCGCCAGTTCCAGCTGACCGACGCGGTCGGCCGCGCGGCCGGCATCCCGAGCGGCGGCCTGCGGGCGAGCATCGGGGGGAACGGCGAGCTGATTCGGCAGGCGCTGACGTACAACGCCGCGATCGACGTGTCCCGGTCGATCAGCACGCCGTCGACTCTCGTCGACGCGGACGACGCGACGCTGCTCCGGGCCGGAGTCGCGCCCGACTCGGTCGCCCGGCTGCGCGCGCTCGCCGGACCGTTAGGCATCCTCGCCGCCGGCGGTGTCCCCGCCGACCGCCAGCGCGACGGGCTGACCTTCCTCGGCCGCCTCGACGACACCCGCGACACGCTCGCGACGCGGACGATGACCACCTACGCGGGGCTGACGAAGGAGGGCGCGCTCGGCTTCGGGCCGCTCGCCGCGCCGGCGAGCGGGGGGGAGCAGCGGCAGCGCACGCTCGGGCTCCAGCTCGTCGCCGGGGAGTACTTCGGGCCGGGCAGGAACTGGCTGAACGAGACGCGGTTCGCGGCGAGCCAGGTGAAGACGACGGTCTCGCCCTACCTCGAGCTTCCCGGCGCCAGTGTCCTCGTCCGCTCGCCGTCGCTCGACCCGACCGCCAGGGGCGGCCTCGCCGTCACCGACGTCGCGTTAGGCGGCAGCCCGTCGCTCTTCACCGACTCGCGGCGATGGACGGTCGAAGGGTCGAACGAGACGATGCGCAACGCGCGCGGCAGCCGGCACCGGCTCAAGGGCCAGCTCTGGGGGCGAGCCGACGGGCTGGCGCAGGCGGGCGGGAGCAACCGGTTCGGGAGCTACGGCTACAACAGCATCGCCGACTTCGCCGCGAACAACCCGGCCAGCTTCAGCCGGACGCTGTCGCAGCCGGATCGCTCGGGCCGCGTCTGGAACGTGGCGGGTGCGGCCGCGCACCAGTGGCTGCCGACGCGCCTGTTCAGCGTGCTCTATGGCGCGCGCGTCGAGGGGAGCGGCTTCTTCGATGCGCCGTCCCGCGATGCCGCGCTCGAGAGCGCGTTAGGTGTGCGGACCGGCGTCGCGCCGGCGCGGCTGCACCTCAGCCCGCGCGCCGGCTTCACCTGGACCTACAATCACGACAAGGACAACGGGTCGGGGATGCGGAACGACAACATGGGCCGGTTCTACCGCAACCGGGTCGGGACGGTGCGCGGCGGGATCGGCGACTTCCGCGACCTGCTCCGCCCCGAGCTCGCCGCCGATGCGTCGCCGAGCGAGGGGAGCCTGCTGCTGTCCTGCGTCGGCAGCGCGGTGCCGGCCGCGGACTGGGACCTCTTCGCCGCCGACCCGGCCAACATCCCGGCGCAGTGCGCGGGCGGGGGCGGCGTGCTCGCCGAGCGGGCGCCGGCCGTGACGCTGATCGACCCGGGGTACGACGTGCCGCACAGCTGGCGCGCCTCGCTCGACTGGAGCACCGACGTCGGCCACACCCTCCTCAAGCTCGGCGCGTTAGGCAGCTGGGACCTGTCGCAGCCGGGGCGGGTCGACGCCAACTTCGCCGGGCGGACGGCTTTCACCCTCGACCCGGCGGCCGAGGGGGGCCGGCCGGTCTACGTGACGACGGGGTCGATCGATCCCGGCAGTGGGGTCGTCTCGGCCGCGGAGTCACGGCGGTCGCCGGCCTGGAGCCGGGTCGGCGTCCGGACGAGCGACCTCCGCGGCTATGGCGGACAGTTCACCGCGACGATCGCCCCGGACATCTTCAAGGCCCGGATACCGTTCTACGGCGCGCTGTCGTACACGCTGCAGTCGACGAAGCGCCAGTACCGCGGCTTCGACGGTGCCGGGTTCGGCGACCCGCGCACGAAGGAATGGGCGCCTAACGCGAACGACGCGCGCCACGCCTTCACGCTGCAGGGCGGATTCAGCTCGGGGCCGACCGGGTCGATCACCCTCTTCTCGCGGGTGCAGAGCGGGCTGCCGTTCACCCCGATCGTCCAGGGCGACGTCAACGGCGACGGGCTCGGTGGCGACCGGGCGTTCGTCCCGGCGCCCGGTGCTTCCGGCGATCCTTCGCTCGACGCCCAGCTGCGCGCCCTTCTCGCCACAGGCTCGGCGAGCGCACGCGACTGCGTCCGCGCCAACCTCGGCCGGGTCACGCCGCGCAATGGCTGCCGCGGGCCGTGGACCGAGACCCTCAACGTCCAGTGGTCGCCGCCCGTGCCGCAGAAGTGGGCCCGTCGCGTGAGGCCAAACGTCTACCTCGAGAACGTGCTCGGTGGCGTCGACCAGCTGGTTCACGGCAGCGGCGGGCTCCGCGGCTGGGGGTCGCAGGCACGGCCGGATCCGGTGCTGCTCATCCCGCGCGGCTTCGACGCGACGGCGAGCCGATTCCGCTACGACGTCAACCCGCGTTTTGCCGACACGCGGCCGGGGCGGACGCTCTTCCGAAGCCCGTTCCGCATCTCGATCGACTTCAGCATCGACCTCTCCGTGGACTACCCGCTCCAGGAACTGCGCCGGGCCCTCGAGCCGGTGCGCGGACCGAACCGAACCTGGGTCGATCGCGGCGCCGATTCCCTGGCCGCGTTCTACCTGTCGCGGACCTCGAGCATCTACAAGGCGCTGCTCGAGCAGAGCGACTCCCTCTTCCTGACGAAGACGCAGGTCGCCCAGCTCCAGCGCGCCGACTCGGTCTATTCGGCGCGGGTCCGCGCGCTCTACATCCCGTTAGGCGAGTTCCTCGCCGGCCGTCGCGGCAACGAGCCGGGGAAGACGGAGCTCGACAGCGCGGCGGTGATCGACAAGGCCTACTGGAAGGTGTTCTGGGAGCAGCCGGAGATCGCCGACTCGATCGTGACCCCGACGCAGAAGGAGCTCTTTCCGATGCTCCCCCGGATGGTCGGGATCCCGAAGAAGGAGCGCGAGCACAGCCAGTGGCAGTTCGGGCACCCGGTGACCTTCAACGACGACAAGCCAAGGGCGCCGTCGGTCGACCGCGGCGTGCAGGTTCGCAACCAGTAGGGTGGTCCCGGGCGTCAGGGGTCAGGGGTCAGCCACTGCGAACTGCAGGGTGTCAGGTGCCAGGGGTCAGGCGTTAGCCACGGCGGAAGGCCCGGCGGGACGGACGAGCGGTAGCGTCGTTCCTGGCACCTGGCACCTGGCACCTGACACCCCCTCATCCCCACGCCGGCTGCCCCGGAGTGAGCGGTGTGCACCCTACCCACTTCCCCGGCACCTGGATGTAGCGCAGCGCCTGGGTCATCCCGACCTGCGAGGAGAAGTACGCGCGCTCGGCCAGCTCGCGCATCAGCGGGAACCAGTGCGTATCGGGAGGCGCCTTCTTTCCTTCGACGCTGAAGACGCGGAGCATGTTCTCGCGCTGGTCGCGGGAGAGGCGGGCGAAGCTGGTCTGGTACACGGTCTCGCAGCGCTGGCGGAGCTCGTCGAGCCCCTTCACCAGCCGCTGCTGCGCGGGTGGCTCGTAGCAGTCGCTGACGAGGAGGTTGATCGCCGGCCCCGCCCCCGCTTCCTTCGCGCCGGGCGACGATGCCGTCTTCGGGAGGATCGTGTCGGCGATCTCGGCGGCGAGCTCCTCGTCGTCGCGGGAGAGCCGGCCGTTCGAGGTGCGGCTCGCGCTCCGCTCGCAGCCTGCGAGGATCCCGCTCGAGAGGAGGAGCGCGCAGCCTAACGCGACGCCGCCCGTCTTCAGCGCCTCGCGCCGGTTCATCGGTGCCATGATGATCGCCTCGTCAGAGGTTCTGCCGCGCCAGCTCGTCGGCGGCGTGGTTCGTCGCCCGCGCCGTCAGCGCCATGTAGAGGATCGACGGGCTCTGGTTCCCGGTCGAGGTCATGCACGCGCCGTCGGTCACGAACACGTTAGGCACGGCGTGCATCTGGTTCCATGCGTTGAGCAGCGAGGTCCTCGGGTCCTTCCCCATCCGGCAGCCCCCCATCTCGTGGATGTCGAGCCCCGGCGCCCACTTGGTGTCGTGGGTCTCGATGTCCTTGCACCCGGCGACCGCCAGCATCTCCTCGGCCTGCGTCCGCCAGTCGCGGATCATCTTCTCGTCGTTGTCGTCGTAGCCGACCGACGTCACCAGCAGCGGGATCCCCCACTGGTCCTTGAGCGTGTCGTGGAGGCGGACGTGGTTCGCTTCCTTGGGGATCGTCTCGCCCTGCATGTACATCCAGATCCCCCACGTCCCCGGCTGCGCCTGCGCGTCCTTGTAGTCGCCGCCGATGTCGTCGAGCGTCGGCTTGCCGCGCCCGCGCCAGCCGTCAACGAAGCTCGTGTAGCCGCCGACGAAGTCGGTGTCCTGCTTCCCGAGGTTGCGGAAGTTGACGAGGATCGCCTCGGTCGGATTGCGTCCGAAGAAGTAGTCGCCCTGCAGCCCGTCGAGCGTCCCGCCGCCGGCGGCGCGGTAGCTCTGGTGGCAGACGTACCTGCCGAGGAGCCCGTTGTCGTTGCCGAGCCCGTGCGGGAAGCGCGAGGACGTCGAGTTGAGGAGGACGAGGTTCGTGTTCAGCGCCGACGCGTTCATGAAGATCACGCGCGCGTTGAACTCGTGCACCTCGTGCGTCTGCGCGTCGATGACGCGCACGCCGCTCGCGCGTCCTTTCTTCTCGTCGTAGATCACCGAGTGCACGACCGAGTGCGGCCTGACGGTGAGGTTCCCCGTCTTCGCCGCCCATGGCAGCGTCGACGAGTTCGAGCTGAAGTAGCCGCCATACGGACAGCCGCGCATGCAGAGGTTGCGCGCCTGGCAGGTGCCGCGCCCCTGTTGCAGGTGGATCGGCTTCGGCTTCGACAGGTGTGCCCACCGCCCCTGCACGAGGTGACGGTTGCCGTAGTGCGCGTGCAGCGCGTCGCGCATGTGCTTCTGCGCGCAGTCGAAGTCGAAGGGCGGGAGGAACTCGCCGTCAGGCATCGCCTCGAGATGGTCGGCATTCCCGCAGACGCCGATGAACTTCTCGACGTGCGAGTACCACGGCGCGACGTCGTCGTAGGTGATCGGCCAGTTCATCCCGTAGCCTAACGCTTCGGGGGAGGTGAACTCGTACCTGCTCCACCGCTGGCAGGCGCGCCCCCAGATCAGCGACTTCCCCCCGACCTGGTAGCCGCGGATCCAGTCGAACGGCTTCTCCTGCACGTACGGATGGTCGGCGTCCTTGATGAAGAAGTGCGCCGTGTCCTCGCCGTAGCCCGCTGCCTTGCTGATCAGCGGGTTGTCGTGGACCATCTTCCGCGGGAGCGCGCCGCGGTGCGGCAGCTCCCATGGCAGGAGGTTGGCCGTCGGATAGTCCTTGATGTGCTGGACGTCGCGGCCGCGCTCGAGGACGAGCGTCTTCAGCCCCTTGTCGCACAGCTCCTTCGCCGCCCAGCCCCCGGAGATCCCGGAGCCGACGACGATCGCGTCGTAGCTAGTCTCGATCGCCGACATCTATCTCGAATCAGTGCGGCGTGATGATCCGCGCCTCCGCTCCCGGGAGCGGCGTCCGCTCGCGAGGTACGCGCTCGGCCGCGGTCCGCTCCGCGAGCAGCCGCGTCATGAACCGCTGCCCCTCGGTGATCCGCTCGATCTCGATCGCCATCGCGTCGACCGCCTGCTCGAGACGGCTGCTGTCGGCGACGCTTCGTCCCGGTGCGGGAAAGCCGAGCTCGCGACGGATCTCCAGCTCGCGCTTCGCACTCCACCAGGCGATGCCGAGTACGATCGCGGCCGGGGTCGCGAACAGGCCGAGGAGTGCAAGGACGGTGATCGGCGGCACTGGTACCTCCTCTGTCAGGGGACGAACGCGAAGATTACGCCCCGTTCGCGCCGATGGAAAGATCGCGCGGCGCACGACCTCGGCGTATGTTGGCTCGGCCCGCCCATCCGACGACATCGAGGAGTCGACCCCATGAATATCGAGCAGCTGCCGGTTTCGCGTCATCGCCGCCACGATCATCGCCCAGCTATCGCCTTCGCGGCCGCCGCGGTCATGCTCGCCGCCTGCTCCCCGTCAGTTGCGACGACGCCACTCCCCGCCTCGCCGCGCGTGACGACCGACGCCGGCGTTCTCGAGGGGCGCGTCGATTCACTGAACAACGTCCTCGTCTTCTCCGGCATTCCGTACGCGGTGCCGCCGGTTGGAGATCTTCGCTGGCGCCCGCCGCAGCCCGCGGCCTCGTGGCAGGGTGTGCGCAAGGCGGACCGCCTCGGCCACAACTGCATGCAGCTCCAGCCCTACGGCGATATCGATCCCTTCGCCGCCGGCGTCTCCGAGGACTGCCTCTACCTCAATGTCTGGTCGCAGTCGCTCGACAGCAGCCGCCCGGTGATGGTCTGGATCCACGGCGGCGGCTTCTTCGCCGGCTTCGGCGGCGAGGAGCGCCACTACGGCGGCGTCCTCGCCCGCAAGGGCGCGGTCGTCGTCACCATCAACTACCGGCTCGGCGCGTTAGGCTTCATGGCTCATCCCGCGTTCGCGGCCGAGTCGCCGCAGCACGCGGCGGGGAACTACGGTCTCCTCGACCAGGTCGCCGCGCTGGACTGGGTGCGGCGCAACATCGCCCGCTTCGGCGGCGATCCGTCGCGCGTCACCATCTTCGGCGAGTCTGCCGGCGGGATGAGCGTCGGCTCGCTGATCGGATCACCGCTCGCGATGGGTCTCTTCTCCGGCGCGATCCTCGAGAGCGGCACCGGCACCGGCGGCTTCGTCGCCCGCACCGACTCGGCGCACGCCGTCGCCGTCCGCGTCGCCAGCGCGTCAGGCATCACCGGCACCGACGCCAGCGCTGCGGCGCGACTCCGTGCCCTTCCCGCCGACAGCGTGCTCGCCGCGACGGTGCGTGTCGCCGGGAACATCGGCACTCCGATCTTCTGGCCGGTGGTCGATGGTTGGGTGCTTCCGCGGTCGGTGGACTCGTCGCTCGCGACCGGACGTGGCAACGTCGTCCCGGTCATCGTCGGCAGCAACGCCGACGAGCCGCAGCCGGTGTTCGGCGCGCCGAGCCGCGCCCTGGCACGGCTGATCACCGCGCGCGGGAAGCCGGCGTACCTCTACCAGTTCACCCGCGTCGCCGAGGACAGCGCGCACGCGAAGCGCGGCGCGTACCACAGCGCGGAGATCGTGTTCGTGTTCGGGCGGTCGCATCCGCTCGATCCGGGTGCGGGGAGCACCGCCTACGATTCGACGCTCGCCGACGCGATGAGCGACTACTGGGTCGCGTTCGCGACGAGTGGCGACCCTAACGGTCCGCCGACCGCGGGCAAGTGGCCGCGGTGGCCGGTGTACGACCCGGCGACGGATGCGTACCTGGAGTTGGGGAAGCAGATCGTCGCGAAGCGGGATATCAGGAAGGCGCTCTACGATTCGCTCGACGTGCAGGCGCGGGCGAGGGGGGAGGTACGGCCGTAAAACCGGGCGGCGGAGCGCAGCTGTCGACCATCGACGACTACATCGACCGTTCCCGCGCGACGTTCAGGAAAAGCTGTCCAACCTGTGAGCAGCGATCCGTCGCGCCGCGCCCGACGCGATCGAGCAGATCAGCTATCGGATGCCCACTCTTTTCCAGAAGCAGAATCTCGTCCAATTCGCCGCGTACTCGGACCCACTTTGATTCGTCGGAATGTCCTCCGATTCAGACATCGTTAGCTAAGATCTTGTCCTAGCACCCCATCGACTGGCAATGGATGTATAAGCGTTTCGTGGTCAGCCTCAACCACCTCCTCGATCTCCTCCCCGCCCCCGGCATCCATATCGGGATCGCCAACTTCCCACTGTTCCAATACGCCTTCGGTTACCAGTGTATCTAGGTAACCGCCGAATTCTGGCCATAACTTCACCCGTTGATGTAAGTGCACCGCGACTAGGCGAGGGTTGAAGAACGTTGCTGGTCCGATCTCTAGCCCGAGCCGGTGGGCATCCGGGATGACGCGCGTTAGGTAGATGTCACTTGCACGACCACTGCCTCGAGGGACTATGAAGCGAACTGTCCCACCTGTTGCCTCTTGGCTTACCCGGCGGAACTGAAGTCGGGTCGAGTCGCCAATCTGCGATTCTACAATTGTCCCCACCGAGATGCCGTAAATCCAAACCGGCACGCTCAGTACACGATGATCGTTACGGCCGAGGTGCTCTACCCAGAGCGCTTCCTTCCGCCCCTCAGGCGAGACGAAGAGCATCTGATGCCATGTTCCCAGTTCGATATTCGACATCAAACACCGCTGGTGGAAGGGTTTATTTTTGGGGCGGAGGCTCCGGCGGCGTGACGTGACCCCCCAATGCTGGTCCGATCGATATCTCGGCCCGGTTGGATGGGCCTGACTCCCCGAAGTAGGTCCGGGTCGGAGCATCAGTTTCTCAGCGTGGCGACCGAGGCAGGTTGATCCCTGCTCGCCCGGAATTGAGCTGGGGATTGCAGGCCCAATCTGGCGTGGGGTCGCACGTTGTTGTAGTCCGCGCGCCATGTCGAGAGCTCGGTCTGCGCCTCGGCGAGCGACGCAAACCAATAACGCGTCAGGCACTCACGTCCGAGCCACCCGTTGAACGCTTCGCAGACACTGTTGTCGACCGGTTTCCCTGGCCGACTGAAGTCGAGCTGCATGCGATTCCAGCAGGCCCAGTGATCGAGCGCGGTCGACGGAAACTCGGTGCCTTTGTCGCACTGCACGATCGCCGGCGAGTGGCCCGCGCGATCGCCGACGTCGCTCAACAGGCGCGCGACGTCCGTCCCGCTGAACGAGCGTTCGACCTCGAGCGCGACACATTCGCGCGAGTACACGTCGATCAGCGTGAAGACGCGCGCATGCTGCTCGGTCGCCAACACATCGTGCATGAAGTCCGTCGCCCAGCGCTCGGTCGGCGCGCTGACGAAGGCGCGTGGCTGCCGCACGGTCGCCGCACGCCGGCGTCGGCGCCGCGGCTTGAACTGCAGCCCTTCCTCGAGGTACAGACGCCGCACCTGCTTGTGGTTGATCCGTAGTCCGTCGCGTTGCAGCAGCGTGTGCAGCCGCCGCGCGCCGAAGGCCGGACGATCCCGCGTCAACTCGTGCAGGCCACCGCCGCACCGGGGCGTCGTCCGGCTTGACGGAGCAGTACCGGATCATCGCCCGATGGATGCCGAATCTGCGACAGGCGCGGCGCTCACTCACGCGACAGGCAATCTGCGCCCAGCGCACGATCGCGCGTCGTTTTGCGATGGGCTCACCATTTTGTTCCGAGCGCCTCGCGCAGCATTGGCTTGTCCAGCGTCAGATCCGCGACGACGCTCTTCAGGCGGCGATTCTCCTCGCGGAGCTGCTTGAGCTCGCGCAGCTCGTTGACGTCCAGGCCGGCGTACTGCTTCTTCCAGCGATAGCCGGCTGCCCTGCATCGCAGGGCGACCGGCGAGAACGTCGTCTCGGGCACGCCGAGCGTTCGGCAGATATCGACCACCGTCGTCCCGCTCTCCGCTTGTCGCGGCGCCTGGAGAATCTGCTCCGGCGTGAATCGGCTCTGTCGCATCTGGCCTCCTCTCTCGCTTCCGAGCGTCTGGCCTCGTGCCACCATGCTGTCAAAACGGGAGGCCCGCTGGACTCGGATTCAGCGAGTCAGGCCAGGAAGGCATCAGTAACATCTGCAGCGGCGTGCGAACGATCGGAGAGCTCCATCGCGACTTCATCCTCTCCAGTTATTAATAACGCCATCCTCGCCCGCGCGTGGGCGCTCGCGTTCCATGGGGCTCCGCGGATGACCGGAGACGTCGACATCCTGGTGCAGCCAGGCGTGGAGAACGGTTGCCCGCGGCACCAAGTTCGGCATCTCGCCGATTCCTCGCATCGCATCGTGTCGTCGAGGCGCTCGATACGCTCGGATTCGGGAGCGTCGGTTTCTCGAGTGGCAGCGCGCGGACAGCAGCTGGGCGGGGCTTGACTCGCTCCCGTCCCCCTGAGCGCGCGTCCTCTACGCGTTAGGCGCCCGTGCCGCTGCCGCGCTCAGAGCAGCGCCCTGATCCACCCGCCATCCACCGCGATCGACTGCCCCGTCACGTAGCTCGCCCGCTCCGACGCGAGGAACGCGACCATCGCCGCGAACTCGCGCGGCTCGCCGAGCCGCCCCATCGGGATCTGCTTCTCGAACACGGCCAGCTGCTCGTCCGGCGTCGTCCCGCGCAGCTCGGCGTTCTTCGCCGCGAGGCCGGTGACGCGATCGGTGCGCGTGTAGCCCGGCATCACGTTGTTGACCGTGATGCCTGACGCTGCCACCTCGTTGGCGAGCGTCCGCGCGAAGCCCGTCACGGCGGCGCGGACGCTGTTCGACAGGATCAGGTTGTCGACCGGCTGCTTCACCGCGATCGACGTGATGTTGATGATCCGCCCCCACCGCCGCTCCTTCATCCCCGGCAGCACCGCGCGCGTCAGCTCGACGACGCTGTCGAGCGTCTGCCTGACGGCGGCGTGCCACGCCTCGGCCGAATGACTCTCGAACGGTCCGGCCGGCGGACCGCCGCCGTTGGTGACGAGCACGTCGACGCGCCCGAACTCCCGCAGCGCCGCAGCCGAGACCTGGCTGACGTCTTCCGCCTTCGACAGGTCGGCAGCGAGCGCGACGACCTTGCGCTTCGACGCGGCGCGGATCGCGGCCGCCGTCTCGTCGAGCGCGCCCCTGCCGCGCGCGCAGAGCAGGAGATCGCATCCCTCCGCCGCGAGCGCCTCCGCGACCGCGCGGCCGAGCCCTTTGCTCGACGCCGCGACGAGGGCGACCTTGCCGGTCAGTCCGAGATCCATGGGAGAATAGCCTTGGGGGTCAGGTGTCAGAGGTCAGGTGTCAGCTGTCGGGTGTCAGCTGTCAGGTCGGCGCAAAGCGGCACGGCTCCGCGTGCCTAACGGTTCACATGCCGGGACGTTGGCCGCTGGTTGCTTCCTGACCCCTGACACCTGACCCCTTCGCTTCGATCACCGCGCTACTTCCGGTGGAAGTAGCTGTCTGTGTGGTCCAGCCAGTCCTGCCGCGGCGGGCTGAAGACGTCGACGTCGAGCGTGTCCTCGAGGGCGAGCGCCTTGTGCGGCACGCTGGACGGGATCCACAGCACCTCGCCGGCTCGTACTATGATCTCCTCCTTCTCGTCGTCGCCGATCCAGAAGTGCAGCGCCCCCTCGAGGATGTACGTGAGCTGCTCGTTCTCGTGCGAGTGCTTCGGGACGATGCTCCCCTTGTCGAGGTAGACGTGGGCGAGCATCATCCGCTCCCCGGTCACCAGCCGCCGCGAGATCTGGTCGGTGACGCGCTCCTTCGGCATGTCGGTCCAGCGGAAGAACTTGACGCTCGGTTGGGGAGTCATGGCGCGGGGTGCTGAGGGTGGTGGCGGGCGCGGCGGCGGCGGATCGACGCCGGAAATCTATAAAACAGGGAGCTCGGAGGTCTCGGGAAGGCTCGCGAGTGGAGCTTTCCTCGCCAGTTCAGCCACCGGGACCGCAATGGGCGTGCTGTCATCAACAGCACCAGCGATCCAGGTTGGGACAGATCCCCACCCGCCACCCGGCGGCGACCGCCCGTCACACGATCTCGTACGCGATGAGGCCGGAGACGGCGACCATGATCGTCAAGCCAAGGAGGAACGCGATATCCGCGATCGTCTCGAACCGTCGAGTGCGCGCGCTGCGCGACCGGATCGCCAGATATGCGAACAGGCAGGCAATCAGGAAGACGACCGCATCGAACGCGAGGAGATTGTCGGCGACGCTGTCCACGTGCTGCGACGTGACGATTACCCGGAACAGTCCGATGACGGTAAGGCAGACACCGACGAGTCCGGCCGATACGGAGAAGATGTGGGAGCCGAGCTGTCGCTGCTGCTCATCGGGAATGGTTGGCATCTCGCACCGGTCTCCGGGAAGCCATCCCTGCCGCGGGAGCGCGGGACGGAGGAGCTGCAATCTCGCTGGCGTTGCCGCAGCACGCTACACGGCAGGACCGGGTCGGGCGGAACGACGATACCCGGTCCGGCCGACCCGCAGCTCGAGGGCCCCGATCCATCGGGCAGCTACCTCGCTCGAGCTGCTCGGCGGGCTCGAAGCAGTGAGCACCCCCGCCGTCCCCCGCCTTTCCGCCGAAACTGCCTGACGTTCATCCCGCCCGCCGCAGGTCCCGATCCACCACCTCCGCCATGTCGCGCCCCTCGCGGATCGCCCAGACGATCAGCGATGCGCCGCGCCTGACGTCCCCCGCCGCGTAGAGCCCGCGCACCTCCGTCCGGTGCTCGCCATCGGTGCGGATGTTGCCGCGCGCATCGCGCCCCAACCCCGGCTGCGCGAGCAGCGGCGACTCACCCGGCCCGCTGAACCCCATCGCCAGCAGCACGAGATCGGCGTCGATCTCCGTCTCGCTCCCCGCGACCGGCACCATCTGCATCCGTCCATCCGCGCCGCGCGCCATTTCGACGCGCACGGTCCGCAGCGCCCGCACCCGCTCCCCGTCGCCGACGAACGCCGTCGTCGACACGCTCCACGCGCGCTCGCACCCCTCCTCGTGCGCGTGCGACGTCCGCAGCTGCATCGGCCAGAGCGGCCACGGCGTGCTCTCCGCCCGCGTCAGCGGCGGCTGCGGCATCAGCTCGAACTGCCTCACGCTCCGCGCCCCCTGCCGGTGCGCCGTCCCCACGCAGTCGGAGCCGGTGTCGCCGCCCCCGATCACGACGACGTGCTTCCCGCGCGCGTCGATGACTTCCTCCTCGGCGTTCGAGATTATACCAGCGACGCGCCGGTTCTGCTGCGCGAGGTACTCCATGGCCATGTGCACCCCGCGCAGCTCCCGCCCCGGCACCACGAGATCGCGCGCCGCCGCCGCGCCCACCGTCAGGCAGGTCGCGTCGTGCTCGGCCATCAGCTCGGCGAGCGCGACATCCTCTCCCACCGCCACCCCGCAGCGGAAGACGACACCCTCCTCCTCCAGCTGCTCGACCCGCCGGTCGAGCACGCGCTTCTCGAGCTTGAAGTCGGGGATTCCGAAGCGCAGCAGCCCGCCCACGCGCTCGTTCCGCTCGTAGACCGTGACACTGTGCCCCGCGCGCCGCAGCTGCTGCGCCGCGGCGAGCCCGGCCGGCCCCGAGCCGATGATCGCCACCCGCTTCCCCGTCTCCACCCGCGGGGGCCGCGGCACGATCCATCCCTCCTCGAATCCACGGTCCGCGATCGCCTGCTCGATCGTCCGGATCGCCACCGGCTCGCCGACCAGACCGAGCACGCACGCCGACTCGCACGGCGCGGGGCAGAGCCGCCCGGTGAGCTCGGGAAAGTTGTTGGTCGCCTCCAGCGCATCGAGCGCCTCGCGCCACCGTCCGCGATACACCAGGTCGTTCCACTCGGGAATCACGTTCCGCACCGGGCACCCGGTGTCCCCCTGGCAGAACGGGACGCCGCAGTCCATGCACCGCGCGCCTTGGCTTTGCACCGTCGTCAGGCCTAACGGTCCATAGAACTCACCCCAGTGCCTGACGCGCTCGGCCACCGGCTGGCGCGGCGCGGTGGCGCGCGCCAGCGTCACGAACCCGCGCGGGTCACCCATGGCGTGGGCGCTCCCCGCTCGCGGCCTGGAACGCTGCCTGCCCGCGCCGCGCCTCCTCGGCCCGCGCGCGCTTGAACTCGACCGGCATCACGGTGACGAACTTCCTGATCGAGGCTTCCCACCGGCCGAGCAGGTGCCGCGCCCGTGCGCTCCCCGTCAGCCGCGCATGCTGCTCGACGAGCCGCTTCAGCAACGCGCGGTCGCCGCCGTCGCTCACCGGCTCGAGCGCCACCTGGCCAAGGTTGCAGCGCTTGACGAACTGCGCATCCTCGTCGAGCACGAAGGCGACCCCGCCGCTCATCCCGGCGGCGAAGTTGCGCCCGGTGCGGCCGAGCACGACGACCGCGCCGCCCGTCATGTACTCGCAGCCGTGGTCGCCCACTCCTTCGACCACCGCCAGCGCGCCGCTGTTCCGGACCGCGAACCGCTCGCCGGCGACACCGCCGAAGAATGCCTCGCCGCTCGTCGCCCCGTAGAGCACCGTGTTGCCGACGATCACCGCATCGTCAGGCAGGAACTGCGTTCCCTTCGGCGCGCGGATGACGATCCGCGCCCCCGACAGCCCCTTGCCGACGTAGTCGTTCGCCTCGCCGTCGAGCTCCAACGTGAGGCCTGACGCGGCGAACGCGCCGAAGCTCTGCCCCGCCGATCCGCTCAGGCGAAGGGTGATCGTCCCCGCCGGCAGCCCCGCCGCACCGTAGCGGCGCGCGATCTCTCCCGAAAGCATCGTCCCGATCGACCGGTGCACCGTCCGCACCGGCATCGACAGCACCACCGGC
>DASZNJ010000168.1:0-8342 GCA_035551575.1 Gemmatimonadaceae bacterium | reverse complement strand
GAGACGGCGTGGTCGATGACCCGCTGGACCTCCTGCGGCGAGGGCCAGATGTCGCGCAGGTACACGGGCTGCCCGTCGCCCCCGGTGCCGAGGGGGTCGTCGATCAAGTCGACGTCCATGGTCCCCGCCAGGGCGTAGGCGACGACGAGCGGGGGCGACGCCAGGTAGTTCATGCGCACGTCGGGATTGATCCGGCCCTCGAAGTTACGGTTGCCCGACAGCACCGACACGACGGCGAGATCCCCTGAGTTCACTGCGGCAGAGATCTCGGGGAGGAGGGGCCCGCTGTTGCCGATGCAGGTGGTGCAGCCGTAGCCCACCAAGGAGAAGCCCAGCTTGTCGAGGTACGGGGTGAGCCCGGCCCGATCGAAGTAGCCGGTGACCACCTTGGACCCGGGGGCGAGCGTGGTCTTGACCCATGCCTTGGACCTGAGTCCCGCCTCCACCGCGTTGCGGGCCAGCAACCCGGCGCCGATCATGACCCACGGGTTGGATGTGTTGGTGCAAGAGGTGATGGCGGCGATGACGACGCAGCCGTGGTCGAGGTTGAAGGTGGTCCCGTCGACCAGCTCAACCTCCACCGGCCGCGAAAGCCTGCTGGCCTGCCCGCCGCCGGGCAGCATCTTGGGCAAAGCGGTACGGAAGCTTGCCTTTGCCTCGTCGAGACGGACCCTGTCCTGAGGTCGGGTAGGCCCAGCCAGGCTGGGTACCACGGTGGCGAGGTCGAGCTCGACGTGCTCGGAATATCGCAGCTCGTGGCCGATTTCGTGCCACAGCCCCTGCTCCTTGGCATAGGCCTCCACCAGGGCGATGTGCGCCCCGGTGCGCCCGGTCAGCTCCAGGTACCTGAGCGTCTCTGCGTCGATGGGGAAGATGGCGCACGTCGAGCCGTACTCGGGCGACATGTTGGCGATGGTCGCCCGGTTGGCCACCGGGATCGCCGCCACGCCATCGCCGTAGAACTCGACGAACTTGCCCACCACGCCATGCCGGCGCAGCAGCTCCGTGACTGTGAGGACCAGGTCGGTGGCCGTCGCACCCTCGGGCAGCGCCCCAGTGAGCTTGAAGCCCACCACCCGGGGAATGAGCATGGACACGGGCTGGCCGAGCATGGCCGCCTCGGCCTCGATGCCGCCGACGCCCCAGCCGAGGACGCCGAGGCCGTTGATCATCGTCGTGTGGGAGTCGGTGCCGACGAGCGAGTCGCAGTAGGCGGTGTCCTGCCCGTCTTCCTTCCCGGTGAACACGACCTGGCCGAGGTACTCGAGGTTCACCTGGTGGCAGATCCCGGTACCCGGGGGGACGACGCGGAAGTTGTTCAGCGCGCTCTGTCCCCAGCGGAGGAAGACGTAGCGCTCCTGGTTGCGCTCGAACTCGAACCTGGTGTTGAGGAGCAGCGCCGCGTCGGTGCCGTATTCGTCCACCTGCACCGAGTGGTCGATGACGAGGTCCACCGGCTGGAGCGGGTTGATCCGGTTCGGGTCGCCGCCTAACGCCTTGAGCGCGTCGCGCATCGCGGCGAGGTCCACCACCGCGGGGACGCCGGTGAAGTCCTGGAGCAGCACCCGGCTCGTGCGGAAGGCGATCTCCTTCTCGACCTTCGCCTTCACGTCCCAGTTCCCCATCGACTCGATGTCCGCCGCCTTGACGAAGGCGCCATCCTCGTTGCGGAGGAGGTTCTCGAGGAGGATCTTGAGGCTGAAGGGGAGCCTGGCGGCGTTGGGCGCCTTCGCTTTCAGCGCGTCGAGCCGGTAGATGACGTAAGGCTTGCCGTCGACGTTCAGCGTCGCCCGGGAGCCGAAGGAATTCTTCGAGGCCATTGGCATTCGTCCGTTCGCGGTGGGGCCGCCGGGGGCGGCGTCCTGAAATCTATTCGATTGCGCCGCGTTCTGGCGGTCACCGCGATGAGCTGTTAGCCATTACCTGCCAGCGTTGAGCGACGGCGGTTACCGCGGTGCTCGACGCTGATGGCTAACAGCTGAGGGCCCGTTCAACTGCGGTCAGGGGGGGCGGCATGAAGCTCGTCGTATTCGGTGCCACCGGTAACATCGGCCAGCGAATCGTGAAGGAGGCGGTCAGTCGCGGCCACGACGTCACCGGGGTCGTTCGCGACCCCGAGATCCAGAAGTCCCCCGACCCGAAGGCGCACCTCGTGAAGGGGGACGCGACCGACGCGGCGAGCGTGGCGAAGGTCGTGAAAGGGGCGGACGCGATCGTGAGCGCGATCTCGCCGCGCGCCAGCTCGCGCGGGCTCCCCGCGCCATCGCTGGTCGACGGGGCGCGCGCGGTCATCGCTGCGGCGACGAAAGCCGGAGTGAAGCGGGTGATCTTCGTCGGCGGGGCAGGGAGCCTCGAGGTCGCGCCGGGGGAACGGCTGATGGACCAACCCGGATTTCCCGCGCCCTACAAGGCGGAGGCGCAGGAGGGCGCCGACATGCTCGACATCGTCCGCAGGGAAGCGGCCGCCCTCGACTGGAGCTACATCAGCCCCGCCGCCGAGATCTCAGCCGGCCATCGCACCGGCCGCTATCGCACCACCGGCGACCAGTTCATCCCCGATGCAAAAGGACAGAGCCGGATCTCGTTCGAGGACTACGCGGTCGCGGTGGTCGACGAGCTGGAGCACCGGAACCACGTGGGTCGACGATTCGGCGTCGCGTACTGAAGGTGTCAGGTGTCAGGGGTCAGGGGTGCGCGGGCGTGGTCCTTCTCGCGGTGCCTGACACCTGACACCTGACACCTGACCCCTGACCCCTGACCCCCAGCAGTTGCGCCGTGCCTAACGCCTGGCCCCTGGCACCCGGCCCCCACCACGCGCGACCCTGAGACCCGACCCCTGACACCCGGCCCCCACCACGCGTGGCCCTGACGCCCGACCCCTTCCACCCCCGCGTCAGGCCGCCGCTCGCGACTCCGACGCCGGCAGCTCGATCGTGAACCTCGCCCCGCCGCCGGGGATGTTCTCGGCGCGGAGGGAGCCGCTGTGGCGTTCGGCGATCGAGAACGAAAGAGAGAGGCCCAGCCCCGTGCCCTTGCCGGGGGCCTTGGTCGTGAAGAAGGGCTCGAAGAGGCGGGCGCGCAGCTCCTCGGGGATGCCGGGGCCGCTGTCCTCCACCCTGAGGTAGACCTTGCGGCCGCTGCGGCTCGTCGAAACGCGGATCTCGCGGCGTGCGAGCTGCTCGACCGCGTCCTCAGCGTTAGTCACGAGGTTCACGACGACCTGCACGAGCTGCGCGCGGCTCGCCCACACCGGAGGAAGATCTTCAGCGAGGTCGAGGGTCATCGTGATGCCGGCGCTGTGCTGGGCGACGGCGCGAAGCTCGACGACTTCGTGGGCGACCGCGTTGAGGCTGATGCTGCCGCGCGCCCCGTCCTCGGCGCGGACGAAGCTGAGGAGGTCGCGCGTGATCTGCGCGGCGCGGCGCGACTCGCGCTGGATGAGAGCGACCATCTCGCGGTTCTCCCCGGTGAAGGCCGGGTCTTCGAGGAGCACCGTCGCCAGCCCGTTGATCCCCATCAGCGGGTTGTTCACCTCGTGCGAGACACCGGCGGCGAGGCGGCCGATCGCCGCGAACTTCTCCGACTCGAACAGCTGCTGCTCGGCGCCGCGCACCTGCGACTCGGCGGTCACGTCCTGCGCGACGAGCACCGCGCCGCCCGTCGGATAGGGTGAGAGCGTGAGCTTGAGGACGCGCCCCTGCGCGCTCTGGATCACCCGCTCGGCGCGCGAGCCGGTGCGGATCGTGTTGCAGATCGCGCAGTCGGCACCGGCGGCGATCCCGATCCCGCGCAGGCCGTGATGGTCCTGGCCGATCGTGCTCCCTAACGACATTCCGGCGAGGCCGGCGAACGCCGCGTTGCAGCGGCGGACGCGCCCCTGCTCGTCGATGAGGGCGAGCCCCTCGGCCGTGGCGTCGAAGACGCGCTCCCATTCGCGCTTCGCCGCCAGCACCTGCGCGAAGAGCCGCGCCCGGCCGATCGCGATCCCGCCCTGCTGACAGAGCGTCGCGAGCGCGTCGATCTCGTCGGAGGTGTAGCCGGGATGGCGGCGCCGGATCGTCGTCACCGCGACGACGGCCTCACCCGCGTAGACAGGGATGTGCGCGTCGCGGACCTCCTCGAGCCTGACGGTGGACGCTCCCCCGGCGACGTCGAGGGGCGTGTGCCCGCTCCCGTCCTCGAAGATCGGCGCGCCGCTGCGATAGACGGTGAGCTCGGCGTCGGTCGGCGTCGCGTTGTAGCCGTCGATGATCCCCGCCGCCGAATAGCGGCCGGCCAGCTTTCCCGACTCGTCGAAGACCGCGAGCTCGAAGTGGTCGTGCGGCACGAGAAGCTCGGAATGGATCTTCAGCTGCTCGTAGACCGCGGCTTCGGAGTTCTGCGCGGTCATCCCGCGCGCGCTCTCGAGCAGCCCGGCGACGCGTCCCGTCTGCGCCTGCGTCCGCACCTTCTCGATGCGACGGATGTGAATGACCTTCACCGTACGGAAGCAGGCCACCGTCACGAGCGCGGTGCAGACGACGCCGACCAGCGCGACGATCTCGGCGAGCGTCGCGTGCGACCGCAGCGCGACCGCCACCGTGAGCAGCGCACCGGATCCTCCGCCGAGGAGGGCCACGACCCACGGCGCGACCGCGCGCGGCAGCGGCCGCTCCGGGACTACCGGCACCGGCGCGGTCGCGCGGCTCCTCCCGATCGGCGGCGTGGGCGGCGACTCTTCGCCAGGATGGCTGGGCATGACTTATAGACGGCCGAAGGGCCGCTGGTGCAACGCGGTAGATGCCAGGGCCGGGTGTCAGGGCCGCGCGCGGTGGGTGCCAGCCGCCAGGGGCCAGGCGTTAGGCACGGCGCAACCGCTGGGGGTCAGGTGTCAGGTGTCGGGCACGGCGAGAAGGACTGCGCCCGCGCACCCCTGACCCCTGACCCCTGACACCCTCAGCCTTCAGGCTGCTTCCGCCGGCGACGGGGCCTTGGGGACGTCGAGGGTCTCGGCGGCGTTCTCGTCTTCGATGTCGAGGCGGCGGACCGTGATGGCGGCGGTGGGGCAGTGGCGGACGAAGTCGCCGTCGGCGGGGGACCATTCGCAGTTGGGGGAGAGCGGATAGGCCTTCCCTTCGCTGTCGAGCCCCATCGTGCGCGGGGCGAGGGCGACGCAGGTCGTGCAGCTGACGCAGCGGGCGCGGTCGACGCTGATGCGCACCGGGTGCCGCGGGTAGATCGAGCCGTTCTCGCGGATCGCGAGGTCGAGGCTGTCGAGCGCCTCGTTCGCGGCACGGTAGCCTTCGTCGATCACCTCGCGGGTGTTGCCGAAGCCGAGCCAGTCGACGTGGCCGAGGCGGGGGCGGGCGAGGACCATCGGCGGGCCGCTCCACTGGCTCAACGGCCAGCCCTGGAGCGCGTGCATCATGATCGTGGCCGAGCGCATGTAGATCGCGCCGAAGCCGCGGCGGGTGACGTCGGTCGAGGGGGAGAGGTCGGAGCTGCCGACGTCCACCGCGATGACCGCGTCCATGCCTAACGCCGCGACTCCGGCCGGCAGGTTGTCGATCACGCCGCCATCGACGCAGATGCGGCCGTCGACCTTCCCGGGGGGAAATGCGCCGGGGAGGGCGCACGACGCGTAGACGGCGTCGGCGACGGGCACGTCCTGGAGCCCGGGGAGCCCCCAGATCAGCTGCGTCCCGCGCTCGACGTCGACGGTGTTGACGAGCAGCGGAGTCGAGAGCCCGGCGAAGGTCCCCTTCGGCGCGATCGACTCGCAGATGAGGCGGAGCGGCTCCTCGAGGTAGATCGCCGAGGTGCGGATGCGCTGGGTCAGCATGCCGACATGATCGACGCGGAAGAGGTCGCGCCGCGCCAGCGATTCGGCGCGCGACTGCATCTCCTCGATCGGCATCCCGTTGACGTACGCGGATGCGATGAGCGCTCCGATGCTCGTCCCGGCGAGCCGCTCCGGCGCGAGCCCACGCTCCGTCAGCGCCTTGAGCACGCCGATGTGGGCGAAGCCCTTGAGGCCACCGCCGCCAAGTACCAGAGCGATTCGGGGTGTGGTGCTCACTGGGTCGAGATGCAGGTACGTCGGGTGCCGGGTGCCGGGTGCCGGGTGCCGGGTGTCAGGTGTCTGGTGTCAGGGACGGCGGGCAGTTCCTGACCCCTGACCCCTGGCACCCACTGCTGTCAGCGCTGCCGGCTGATTGCCAAAAGCCTGCCGTTCCGCCGCCAACGGTCAGCGATGCTTCTTCTTCGTCGATGACTTCGAGGGCGTCTTGGACGGCGTCGTCTTCGACGTCGTCTTCGTCGCCGGCTTCGCCTTCACCTCGGGCGCCACTGCCTGCACCGTCAGCGTGCCGCGGACGTCGTGCCCTTTTACCACGGCGACGAGCGCTTGTTCGCCGGCGGTGCGGCCGAGGGTCCAGCGGGTCTGGGCGCGGCCATGCGAATCGGTGACGATGCGCACGGGCGATGTGCTGCCAGACTTGGCCGAGAAGACAACGGGGGCGTCGGCGACCGGGTTTCCGTAGCTGTCGGTGACCGTCGCGACGATGGGGGCGCCGAGCGACCGGCCGGTGGTCCCGCTCATGACTTCGGACACCAGCGCGAGGTTGGCGGCGGAGGCGGGGAGCGCGGTGGCGCCGACTTCGAGCTTGCGCTCGATCCCCTCGACACGGACCGTCAATCGCTGCGCGCCGGCGGCGCGGGCGAGGGTCCAGCGCGCCCGCACGTTCCCCGATGAGTCGGTGACCGCGGCGGTGTCGGCGAGGCTGCCGGTCTCGGTCGCCATCGCGACGCGAACTCCGGGAACGGGATTTCCGAGCTTGTCGGCGACGTGGATGGTGACGGGCTTCTTCAGGAGCGCGTTCACCGTCGCCCGCTGGTCCTCGCCGCTGGCGATCGTCGCCGCGGTCGCCGGACCCGAGGTGGCGACCGCGGTGAGCACGACCGGGGCGACGGCGCGGCCGCTCCCGATCTGGACGCGGATGCGCTGCTTCCCGGCGTTCGTCCCCAACGTCCAGCGGGCGCGGGCCTCGCCGAGGCTGTCGGTGCGCGACGCGGCCGCGGTGATGCTGCCGCCGTCGAGGACGACCCAGGCCAGCGGGACGTCGGCGAGCGCCCGCCCGGTGCTGTCGGTGAGGCGGAGGCCGATCTCCTGCGGGAGCGCGGTGCCGGCGACCGCGGCCGGCGCGTCGCCGATCTGCGCCGCCTTCGTGTTCGCCGCGACCGGCTCGGCCTCGGCGACCACCACCAGCGCGCTGTCGACATGGTCGACGGAGACGTAGAGCCGCTGCCGGCCGGGCATCGCGCCTAACGTCCAGGCGGCGCGAACGCGGCCGTCGGCGTCGGTGCTCCCGACCGACGGGTCGGGCATCCCCGCGCCATCCTCGGCGCGGAAGCGCACCGACGCGTTCGCGACCGGACGCGCCCGCTTCGAGAGGACGCGGACGACGATGCGCTGCGGGACCGCGCTCCCGGCGGTCGCGCGCTGCTCGCCGCCAGCCACCAGCTCGAGCGCCGAGGGGACGGCGATGACGCGTGCGGGGACGTAGGCGGTGACTCCGTCGATGGTCGCGCCGACTGTGGTCGACCCCGGATTCCTCGCGGTCGCGATGCCTAACGAGTCGATCGCGATGACGTCGGGATTGGCGCTCTGCCAGATGACCGGCCGCTGCGCGACGAGATGGCCGCGGGCATCGAGCCCGCGAGCCGAGAGGGGGGCCTGCTCGCCGTCGGCGATCGAGATGGTGGAATCGCCGTTGAGGCGCACCGCGGCGACGACCTGCCTGACGGTGACGCGCGACCGCGCGATGTGCTCGCCCACGGCCACGACGATGGTCGTCGTCCCCGCGCCGCGGGCGATGACGGTCCCGTCGCGCTCGACGCTGGCGACGCGCGGGTTGTCGCTGCTCCAGACGAGCGCAGCGCCAACGAGGACGCTCCCGCTCTTGTCGGTGACCGTCGCCCCGAGGTGGACCGTGTCCCCGACGGCGGTGACGGTGTCGGTGGTCGGCGAGACCCCGACCCAGGCTGCTCCGAGATCGCCGACCGTGAGGTGGGACGCGGGACTCCCGATCACCCCATACGAACGGGCAAAGCTCAGGACGGAGACGAGCGCCGCCGCGCTGGACACCGCCGCGACCACGATCCGCGCGGCGCTCTTCGTCGCATCGTGCTTGAGCAGCTTATACATGCACTCAAGACGAGGTCGCTCCCTGGTCCGTCACGCCGTGGAGTGTGATGAGGGTCACGGCGGATTCCCCATAGTAGCGGTTGCCTGGTCGCACGTATCCTGGCGCGGGAATGGAAGTCTCGAAACGGCTTGGGAATGGAAGTCTCGAAACGGCTTG
>DASZNJ010000167.1:0-27997 GCA_035551575.1 Gemmatimonadaceae bacterium | reverse complement strand
TCGTCGAGAGCGCGCACGGCCTCGCGCCTGCAGCGCCGCCGCGCGGACGACGGCCGGCCCCCGCGCCCCTCGTCGTCAACGCGACGCCGCTCGGCGCGTCGGACGACGATGCCCTCCCGATCGACATCGACCTCCTTCCCGCCGGAGCCGCCGTGCTCGACCTCGTCTACCGCCGCGGCGAGACGCGCTTCGTGCGCGAAGCGCGCGCGGCGGGGCATCGCGCCGCCGATGGGCTGACGATGCTCCTCGAGCAGGGCGCACTCTCCTTCGAGCGCTGGTTCGGGGTGCCCCCCGATCGCGAAGCGATGCGGAGGTCAGTCACCGGATGAGCGGGCACCGCTGGCGCGACACGGGGCGAGCCGCGCTCGGGGCGGCGCTGGATCTCCTGCTCCCCCCGGTCTGCGTGTCGTGCGACCAGCTCGTGTCCGATCCGACGGAGGCGCTCGTGTGCCGTGTCTGCTGGTCGCGCCTGCCAGTCCTCCCCGCGCCGCGCTGCGAGCGCTGCGGCCACCCCGTGGACGAGTATGACTGCCGGTGGTGCGGGCTGCTTCCGCCATACGTCCGCGCCGCGCGCTCGGTGTGCTGGGCGAAGCCGGGCACCGCGCTTGCAATCGTCCACGCGCTCAAGTACGGCGGCTGGACGCGGGTCGCCGACGGCATGGGAACCCGCATGGCGCGCCTCGCGTTCCCCGACGACGTCAGGCGCGAGCGGTCCGCGCTGGTGCCGGTGCCGCTCGCCCGCACACGGGAGCGTGAACGTGGCTACAATCAGAGTGGGCTCCTTGCGCACGCGATCGCCGCGAAGTGGAAGATCCCGGTCTGGGACGGCGCTGTCGTCCGTCAACGCGCGACGGAGAGCCAGACGCGGTTGACACCGGAACAGAGGCGACGCAACGTTTCGAGCGCTTTCACCGTGGCGCCGCGGCTCGGCCCACGACTCCGCGGCGCGCACGTCGTGCTCGTCGACGACGTCGTCACGACCGCGGCGACGCTCAACGCCTGCGCCTCCGCGCTCTTCGACGGCGGCGCGCGCATCATCAGCTACGTGACCTTCGGGCGGGCGCCGTCGATCGGCGACCGGATCGAAACGACAGGAGATCTCTTGGATGGCAATTCGCGTCGGCATTAACGGCTTCGGCCGCATCGGACGCCAGGTGCTTCGCGCGGCGAAGCTGCAGGGCGTCGCCGATCTCGACTTCGTCGCGGTGAACGACCTGACCGACACGAAGACCCTCGCTCACCTCTTCAAATACGACTCGGTTCATCGCACCTATCAGGGCGATGTCAGCCAGTCGGCGAACGGCATCACCGTCGACGGTGACGAGGTGAAGGTGTTTGCCGAGAAGGATCCGGCGAACCTCCCGTGGAAGGACCTCGGCGTCGACATCGTGCTCGAGTCGACCGGACGCTTCACCGACGCGTCGGGCGCGAGGAAGCACATCGACGGCGGCGCGAAGAAGGTGATCATCTCGGCGCCGGCGAAGGGCGAGGACATCACCATCGTGATGGGGGTCAACAGCGACAAGTACGACCCCGCGAAGCACAACATCATCTCCAACGCGTCGTGCACGACGAACTGCCTGGTGCCGATGGTGAAGGTGGTGCGCGACAACTTCGGCTTCGTCCGCGGATCGATGGTGACGATCCACAGCTACACCAACGACCAGAACATCCTCGACCTGCCGCACAAGGACCTGCGCCGCGCCCGCGCCGCCGCCGTGTCCATGATTCCGACGACCACCGGCGCCGCCAAGGCGACGTCGCTCGTGATCCCGGAGCTGAAGGGAAAGATCGACGGCATCGCGATCCGCGTCCCGACGCCTGACGTCTCGTTCACCGACCTCGCCGTCGTCGTCGACAAGCCGGTCACCGTCCAGCAGATCAACGACGCGTTCAGGAAGGCGGCCGAGGGCGACCTCGCCGGGATCCTCCAGTACACCGAGGAAGAGCTGGTCTCCTCGGACTACATCGGCAACCCGCACTCGTGCATACTCGACGCGAAGAGCACCAACGTCGTCGACGGGCTGCTCGTGAAGGTGTCGGGCTGGTACGACAACGAATGGGGCTACGCCTCACGCTGCGTCGACCTGCTCCGCTTCGTCGGCGCGCGACTGTGAACGAAAAGCCGAGTGCCGCCGCGCGCGCGTGGGATGCGGCGGCCCTCGCGCTGGTGGTCGGCGGCGCTGCGCTCTACCTCGTCGCCAGCCAGGGGATGCACGACCTCCTCGGGCCGCAGGCGCGCACCCCGACCAGCAAGTCGATCCACTTCGAGCGGTGGCTCCACTTCCGGACGATGTCGAACATCGGCTTCTCGCTCGTCGCCGGCGGCGTCGCCGTAGGCATCGCCGCCTGGTACCGGAGCCGCCGCGAGCTCGCCGCCCGCGGCGCCGTGGCGCCCGCCCCTTCACCTGACGCCGTGCCTGACGTTCCGCCGGAATGAACAAGAAGACCGTCCGCGACCTCACCGACGCCCAGCTGCGCGGCAAGCGCGCCCTCGTCCGCGTCGACTTCAACGTCCCGCTCGATGAGCGCGGGCGGATCACCGACGATACCCGCATCCGCGCCGCGATCCCGACGCTGCGGTTTCTCCTCGACCGCGGCGCGCGCGTCGTCGTCCTCTCGCACCTCGGCCGGCCGAAGGGAAAGCCGGAGGCGAAGTATTCGCTCTCGCCGGTCGCAAGCCGCCTCGGCGAGCTGCTCGGCACGACCGTCACCTTCGTCGAGAGCACCGATTCCGACGAGGCGCTCAAGGCGACCAGCGACGCCAGCCCCGGCGAGGTCGTCCTCCTCGAGAACACGCGCTTCCTCGGCGGTGAGGAGAAGAACGACGAGCGCCTCTCGCGCGCGCTCGCGATGCTCGGCGACGTCTACGTCAACGACGCCTTCGGCGCCGCGCACCGCGCCCACTCCTCGACGGAGGGGGTCGCCCGCTGCCTCCATCCGGCCGTCGCCGGCCTGCTGATGGAGAAGGAGCTCGACTACCTCGGGCGCGCGCTGTCATCGCCCGAACATCCGTTCGTCGCGATCATGGGCGGCTCGAAGATCAGCGGCAAGATCGACGTCATCGAGAGCCTGCTCCCGAAGGTGGACCGGATGCTGATCGGTGGCGCGATGGCCTGCACCTTCTTCCGCGCGATGGGGCTCGAGACTGGGAAGTCGCTCGTCGAAGCGGACAAGCTCGCTCTCGCCGCGAAGCTGCTCGAGCGCGGCGGCGACAAGCTCGTCCTCCCGGTCGACGCGCTCGTCGCCCCCTCGATGGACGACGCGGGGAAGGCGCACGCGGTGAAGCGCGACGCGATCCCGGCCGGTGAGGCGATGTTCGACATCGGGCCGGAGAGCACGAAGGCCTTCGTCCAGCACGTCATGAGCGCGAAGACGGTGCTCTGGAACGGGCCGATGGGCGTGTTCGAGAAGCCGCCCTTCGACGCCGCGACGAGGGCGATCGCGAATGCGCTCGCCGGCGCGACGAAGAAGGGGGCGACGACGATCGTCGGCGGGGGCGATTCGGCCGCGGCGGTCGCCGAGGCGGGGCTCGAGTCCGAGGTGAGCCACGTCTCCACCGGCGGCGGCGCCTCGCTCGAGTTCCTCGAGGGAAAGACGCTCCCCGGCGTCGCCGCGCTCGACGACAGGTGAGCCATCTGCCTGACGCTCCGCGAACGCCGATCTTCGCGGCGAACTGGAAGATGCACAGCGGCCCGAGCGAGGCGCGCACCTTCATGCGCGTCTTCCTCACGCGCTACGCGCGCCGCCCCGATCGGACGGTGATCTTCTTTCCGCCCGCGCTGTCGCTCGCGGCGGTTCGCGACGCGCTCCGCGAGCGGAGCGACATTCTCACCGGTGTTCAGAACATCCACTGGGAGGCGAAAGGCGCCTTCACCGGCGAGAATTCCGCACCGATCGCCGCCGATGCGGGAGCAACGCACGTCCTGGTCGGCCACAGCGAGCGCCGCCACCTCTTCGGCGAGACCGACGAGCAGACCGCGAAGAAGTGCGCGGCCGCCTTCGCCGCGGGGCTCGTGCCGATGCTCTGCGTCGGCGAGAAGCTCGAAGAGCGCGAGCGCGGCGAGACCGAGAAGGTCGTCGTCAGGCAGCTCCGGGCCGGGCTTTCCTCGCTGTCCAATGCGCAGGTCGCCGCGACGATCATCGCCTACGAGCCGGTGTGGGCGATCGGCACCGGGCGCACCGCGACTCCCGCAGACGCGACCGCGGTCCATGTAGCGATTCGCGCCGAGTTGAAGAGCATCGCCGGCGACCACGGAAGCGCGGTGCCGATCCTCTACGGCGGGAGCGTGAACGCGCAGAACGTGCGCAGCCTGCTCGACGCGAGGGGTGTCGACGGAGTGCTCGTCGGCGGTGCGAGCCTCGATGCCGAAGGGTGGGCGACGATCGTCCGCAGCTGACCGCGCGCCGCGACTTGACGCGACCGCGTAAAATCCTGTAAGTTTGTGAGCTGGGCGCACTTCGCGCCGCCTCGCACGACATCACTCACGCCCATTTGCGCCGCGATGATCTACGGCATTCTGTTCACACTGCTCGTCCTCGACTGCGTCGTCCTCGGCGTGGCCATCCTTCTCCAGAGCGGAAAGGGCGGCGGCATGGCCGCGAGCTTCGGCGGCGCGAGCAGCTCGGCTGACGCGGTGCTCGGGGTGCGCCAGGCGGGAAACTTCCTCACCGCAGCGAGCTGGTGGGCGGGAGGGATCTTCCTCTTCCTCAGCTTCGTGCTGGCGATGATGTCGTCGCGCAATCGCGTTCCGACGTCGGTGCTCGACCAGCCATCGACTGTTCCGGTTCCGGCCGCGACGTCGCCCGCCCCCAGCAGCGCCGCCCCCGTCGTCCCGCTCGAGCAGGTACCTGCGTCGCCCACGACGACGACGACACCCGCACCGCGGCAGTAGAGGTGAGCGAGGCAGCACGCGGCACCGAAGGGTTCCTCCTCCTCGAGGACGGAACCCTTTTTCGCGGCCAGCTCCGCCACCCGGTCGAGCCTTCGGTCGCCGAAGTCGTCTTCACGACCAGCATGACGGGGTACCAGGAGACGTTCACCGATCCGTCGTACCGCGGCCAGATCGTCGTCATGACCGCGCCGATGATCGGCAACTACGGGATCAACACCGAGGACCCCGAATCCGAGCGGCCGCAGGTAGCCGGCGTGATCGTCCGCGAGATCTCCGAGACCTTCTCGAACTGGCGCGCGAGCGGCGATCTCGTGGGGTGGCTCAGGGAAGCGCAAGTGCCCGTGCTCGAAGGCGTTGATACCCGGCGCCTCACCAAGCACCTTCGCACCGCGGGGGTGATGCGCGGCGTCGTCGCCGGGGGCACCGAGGCAACGGCCGATCTCACCGCACTCCTCGAGAGCTCCCCGCTCATGGAAGGCCTCGACCTCGCATCCGTCGTATCGACGCGGGAGTCATACGAGTGGGGGAAGGGCGAGTGTGAGATCGTCGCCTACGACTACGGGATCAAGCGCAACATCCTGCGGCTCTTCGAGGAGGTCGGCTGTCGCGTGACGGTCGTGCCCGCCGACACGCCCGCGGAAGCCGTCCTCGAGCGCGACCCGAGCGGCGTCTTCCTCTCGAACGGTCCAGGTGACCCCGCCGCGGTCGCGTACGCCCAGAAGATGGTGCGCACCATCGGTCAGGCTGGGGTCCCGGTGTTCGGAATCTGCCTCGGGCACCAGATCCTTGGCCTGGCCTATGGTGCCGAGACGGTGAAGATGCCCTACGGTCACCGTGGTGGAAATCACCCGGTACGCGAGGTCGCCACCGGACGCGTGCTGATCACCTCGCAGAACCATGGCTTCGCCGTTGCCGGCTCGGAGACGGGAATTCCAGGGGCGCCGGCGCTCGAGGTCACCCATGTGAACCTCAACGACGGGACGGTCGAGGGGCTGAAGCACCGCGAGCTGCCGATCTTCGCGGTCCAGTACCACCCGGAAGCCGCCCCCGGCCCGCACGACGCTCGCGGCCTTTTTCCGCGCTTCATGGAGCGCGTCGCCGAGCGTAGACGGCCCCGCTGAGCTGGCGCCCAAGTGCAAGCCGGACAAGTGCTTGACACCATCCGGGCGCGCTCCTAACTTCGGAGCCACAGCAGAGCCGCAGCGGCGTAAACTTCCACGGCGATTCCATGACCAAGGCCGACCTGGTCGAGCGGGTGACCGCTCAGATCTCGCGCACCGCGGGTCCGATGATTTCGAAAAAGGACTGCGCACGTGTCGTGGATTCCTTCCTCGATGCGATCAAAGAGGCTCTTCAGGAGCAGAAGAACATCGAGGTCCGCGGCTTCGGGACGTTCAAGATCCGGCAGCGGAAGACGCGCATGGCGCGCAATCCCCGAACTGGTTCTCCCGTAGAGGTTTCCGCGCGGCCGGTCCCGGTGTTCAAGCCCTCGAAGGAGCTGCGCGCGATGGTCGCCGGAATGGAGGTCGAGGATGATGAGGAAGAGGAGTATTCAGAGGCGTGACCTCCGGTCATGCAGCAAACGCCCCGGCGCGCCCGCGCTCCGGGGCGTCGTCGTCTCCGGTGGTGCAGGCGCCGCAAGTGCCGACCGCGCATGATGATTCGCGTGCTTCTGTTCGCCTCCTGGGCCGACGCGCTCGGCGCGCGCTCGCTGGACCTCGATCTCGGTGAGGACGCGACCGCTGGCGACGTGCTCTCCGCGCTCGACGCTCGCGCCCCCGGGGCCCCGCTGCCGCGTCCCGCGCTTGCCGTGAACAGGTGCATCGTCCCCCCCCATGCGCGGATCATGCGCGGGGACGAGGTCGCGCTCATTCCACCGGTTGCGGGGGGCTGATGCGTTCGGCGATCGTCATTCGCCCGATCGACGTCGCCGCGCTGCTTGGCGAGGTCGCCGCTCCCGCGAACGGAGCGACTGTGCTGTTCACCGGAACAGTGCGCGAGCTGAGCGACGGGCGCGCGGTGAGCGGAATTGATTATGATGCATACGAAACGATGGCGGCGGAGGAGTTGGCGCGCATCGTCAGCGAAACGGCTCGGCGATACGACACGGATCACGTCGTAGCCGAACATCGCATCGGGTCGCTGCAGCTCGGCGAGATCAGCGTCGCGATCGCCATCGGGCATGCGCATCGGGCGCCTGCGTTCGATGCCGCGCGCCACGTGATCGAGGAGATCAAGCTGCGACTTCCGGTCTGGAAGCAGGAGCTGTTCACCGATGGGACGCGCGCGTGGGTCGACGCGCGGGTGCCCGCACAGGCTCCGCTGCCATGAGCACCGCGGCGGAGCGCGACCAGTTCGGCCGGGCCATCGAGTACCTGCGCATCTCGGTCACCGATCGCTGCAACTTCCGCTGCCTCTATTGCATGCCGGCGGAAGGGCTGCCGTGGCTCCCGCGCGCCGACATCCTGAGCTACGAGGAGATCGCGTCGATCGTCGCGCAGCTCGCGCCGCTCGGGTTGCGGCGCGTGCGGCTCACCGGGGGCGAGCCGACGCTGCGCCCGGATCTCGACCGCCTGATCGCCATGCTGCGCGCGATCGCTGGGGTCGAGGACATCGCGCTCTCGACCAACGGTGTCCGCCTCGAGGAATACGCGGCGCCCTTCCGCGCTGCCGGGCTCGATCGCGTCAACATCTCCGCCGACAGCCTGCGCGGCGACCGCATCGCGAAGATCTCGCGGCGCAACATCGGCTTCGATCCGGTGCGCGCCGCAGCCGCTGCGACGGGGGCCGGGCTGGCGCCGGTGAAGCTCAACGTCGTCGTCATGCGCGGGATCAACGATGACGAGATCGCGGACTTCGCGCGCCTGACGATCGAGCACCCATGGCACGTTCGCTTCATCGAGCTGATGCCGGTCGGCGAGATGCGCGACCTCACCTGGGAGCATGTCGTGCCGAGCGACGAAGTGCTGTCGCGGGTGAGCGAGGTCGCGCCGCTGGAGGCGAGCGCGGGGCCGCGGGGGAACGGGCCCGCCGCCTATCACGCGTTCGCCGGCGCCCCCGGGACGATCGGCGTCATCACGCCGATGTCCCACACCTACTGCGCGAGCTGCAACCGCGTCCGCCTGACGGCGGACGGGCGGCTCCGCACCTGCCTGTTCGGCGATCACGAAGTCGGGTTGCGCGATCCGTTGCGCGCCGGTCAGGCGCTCGCCCCCCTCTTCCGTCAGGCACTGGCGGACAAGCCGCGCGAGCACGCGCTGTTACAGATGCAGGTCGGCGGTCTCCGCGCGCTCTCGCAGGTCGGCGGGTGACCGGCCGCGGGCTGTGCCGGCGGCTGAGCACCGTTTAGCTTTCGTTCGTCCGTCGAGTTCCCGCCATCCCTCGCGCGCAGTGTCGTCCAGCGCTCTCGTACCTTCACAGCCGCTCACCACACATGCTCAATAAGATCACCGTCGTCGGAGCCGGAAACGTCGGCGCCACCACGGCCCAGCGTCTCGCCGAAAAGTCGCTCGCCCGCACCGTCGTCATGGTCGACGTCGTCGAGGGCGTCCCGCAGGGCAAGGGACTCGATCAGTGGGAGTCGGCGCCGGTCGAGGGGTTCGACACGCGGATCATCGGCACGAACGGTTATGACGAGTCGGCCGACTCGGACATCGTCGTCATCACCGCCGGCATCGCCCGCAAGCCCGGCATGTCGCGCGACGACCTGCTCAACACCAACGCCGGGATCGTCAAGGCGGTCTGCGAGCAGGTGAAGCGGACCTCGCCGAAGTCGATCATCGTGATGGTCTCGAACCCGCTCGACGTGATGTGCTACGTCGCGAAGGAAGTGACCGGATTCCCGCGCGAGCGGATACTCGGCATGGCCGGCGTGCTCGACACCGCGCGCTATCGCTCCTTCCTCGCCGAGGCGCTCGACGTCAGCGTCGAGGACATCCAGGCGATGGTGCTCGGGGGCCATGGCGACACGATGGTTCCGCTGGTCAGCTACACGACGGTGAGCGGGATCCCGGTTTCGCAGCTGCTCGACCGGAAGACGCTCGACGCGATCGTCGACCGTGCCCGGAACGGCGGTGCCGAGATCGTGAAGTTCCTCAAGACCGGCTCGGCGTATTACGCGCCGTCGGCGGCGGCGGTGCAGATGTGCGAGGCGATCGCGCTCGACAAGAAGCGTGTCCTGCCGTGCGCGGCCTGGCTCGAGGGTGAGTACGGGATGAAGGGGCTCTTCCTCGGCGTTCCCTGCAAGCTGGGACGGAAGGGGCTGGAGAAGATCCTCGAGATCGAGCTGACCAGCGCCGAGCGCGTGGCGCTGGGCAAGAGCGCGGACGCCGTGCGGGAGCCGATGGCGGCAGTCAAGCTGTAAGGCGGCCATGCGCTCCTTCATCCGGTCGAACCTCGGCCTGAAAGCGATCATGGCCGTGACCGGCCTGATCATGGTCGGCTATCTCCTCACGCACGTCGCCGCGAACATGCTCGTCTTCCGCGGCCCGGAGCTGATCAACAAGTACAGCGCCGTGCTGCACTCGCAGCCGGCATTCCTCTGGTCGGCGCGTGCGGTGCTGGTCGTCGCGCTGGTCGCCCATGTCTGGTCGGCGATCGTGCTGACGCAGCGCGATCGGGCGGCGCGCCCGGTCGGCTACGGGAAGTGGCAGCCGCAGGTCTCCACCTTCGCGTCGCGGACGATCCGCTGGGGCGGGCTGGTGATCCTGTTCTTCCTCGTCTGGCACATCCTCCAGTTCACCACCGGGACGGTGCAGCCGGCGCCGTTCGTCGCGGGCGACCCGCACGGCAACGTCGTCCGCGCGTTCCAGGTCCCGTGGGTCGTCGCGCTCTACGTCGTCGCGATGGCCGCGGTCGGGCTGCACCTGTTCCACGGGACGTGGAGCGCGTTCCGCTCGCTCGGACTGGTGAAGCCGTCCGAGCACGCGCTGAAGCACAGGACATCCCTCGTCGTCGCCGGCCTCGTCTGGCTCGGGTTCACGATCATTCCGCTGGCGATCTTCGCCGGCTTCGGACGTTAGGCGACCGGCCATGGAACTGAACGCACGCATTCCCGGCGGCCCGATCCAGGACAAGTGGGATCGGCACCGCTTCGAGATGAAGCTCGTCAACCCGGCCAACCGGCGCCGGCACAAGGTGATCATCGTCGGCTCGGGGCTGGCCGGCGCCTCGGCGGCCGCGACGTTAGGCGAGCAGGGCTACGACGTCCACAACTTCTGCTACCACGACTCGCCGCGGCGCGCGCACAGCATCGCGGCGCAGGGCGGGATCAACGCGGCCAAGAACTACCAGAACGACGGCGACAGCGTCTACCGGCTGTTCTACGACACGGTCAAGGGCGGTGACTACCGGTCGCGCGAGGCGAACGTCTATCGCCTCGCCGAGTTGAGCGTCAACATCATCGACCAGTGCGTGGCGCAGGGGGTGCCGTTCGCGCGGGAGTACGGTGGGCTGCTCGACAACCGCTCCTTCGGCGGCGCGCAGGTCTCGCGCACCTTCTACGCCCGCGGCCAGACGGGGCAGCAGCTGCTCCTCGGCGCCTACCAGGCGCTCGAGCGGCAGATCGGCCGCGGCCAGGTGAAGATGTACCCGCAGCACGAGATGGTGGACCTCGTCGTCGTCGACGGGCGCGCCCGCGGGATCGTCACCCGCAACCTCGTCACCGGCGCGCTGCAGCCCCACGCCGCCGACGCGGTGGTACTCGCGACCGGCGGGTACGGCAACGTGTTCTACCTCTCGACCAACGCGCGGAAGAGCAACGCGACGGCGATCTGGCGCGCGTACAAGAAGGGCGCGGCGTTCGCCAACCCGTGCTACACCCAGATCCACCCGACGTGCATTCCGCAGAGCGGGGAGCACCAGTCGAAGCTGACGCTGATGTCGGAGTCGCTGCGTAACGACGGCCGCGTCTGGGTGCCGAAGGCGAAGGGCGACCGGCGGCCGCCGGAGCAGATCCCGGAGGAGGAGCGCGACTACTACCTCGAGCGCCGCTACCCGAGCTTCGGCAACCTCTCGCCGCGCGACATCGCGTCGCGGGCAGCGAAGACGGTCTGCGACGAGGGACGCGGCGTCGGCCCCGGCGGGCTCGGGGTCTACCTCGACTTCCGCGACGCGATCCAGCGCTTCGGCGAGCAGACCATCCGCGAGCGCTACGGAAACCTGTTCGAGATGTACGAGCGGATCACCGACGAGAATCCGTACAGGACGCCGATGCGCATCTATCCCGCCGTGCACTACACCATGGGCGGGCTCTGGGTCGACTACAACCTGCAGACGACGGTCCCCGGGCTCTTCGCGGCCGGCGAGGCGAACTTCTCCGACCATGGCGCCAACCGCCTCGGCGCGAGCGCGCTGATGCAGGGGCTCGCCGACGGCTACTTCGTCCTCCCAAACACGTTAGGCAACTACCTCGGCGAGACGAAGCTGCAGAAGGTGGACACCGCCCACCCGGCGATGGTGCAGGCGGTCAGCGACGCCGAAGTGATGACGAAGCGGCTCCTGGCCGTGAAGGGAAAGCGGACCGTCGACTCCTTCCATCGCGAGCTCGGGAAGATCATGTGGGACCTCTGCGGGATGGCCCGTACCGCCGAAGGCCTGAAGAAGGCGCTCGAGCTGATCCCGCCGCTCCGCGACGAGTTCTGGCGCAGCGTCAACGTCCCCGGGAGCGACGTCGAGTTGAACCAGGCGCTGGAGAAGGCGGGGCGCGTCGCCGACTTCCTCGAGCTGGCCGAGCTGCTCTGCCGCGACGCTCTGCATCGCAACGAGAGCTGTGGCGGGCATTTCCGTGAGGAGTACCAGACCCCCGACGGCGAGGCGCTGCGCGACGACGAGCACTTCGCCTACGTCGCCGCCTGGGAGTACGCCGGGGCGGGGAAGGATCCGATCCTGAACAAGGAGCCGCTGGTGTTCGAGAACGTGAAGCTTTCGCAGCGGAGCTACAAGTGATGCGCATCAAGCTTGTCGTGTGGCGTCAGGCGGGGCCGGCGACGCAGGGAAAGTTCGTCACCTACATGGCCAACGACGTGACGCCGGAGATGAGCTTCCTCGAGATGCTCGACGTCGTCAACGAGGAACTGATCACCAGGGGCGAGTCGCCGATCGCGTTCGACCACGACTGCCGCGAGGGGATCTGCGGGTCGTGCGGGGTGATGATCGACGGCGTCGCCCACGGGCCGATGAAGGGCACCGCCACCTGCCAGCTCCACATGCGCAGCTTCAGCGACGGCGACACGATCCAGGTCGAACCGTGGCGGGCGCGCGCCTTCCCGGTGATCAAGGATCTCGTCGTCGACCGGAGCGCCTTCGACCGGATCATCGCGTCGGGGGGCTACATCAGCGCGAACACCGGCGGCGCACAGGACGCGAACAACATCCTGATCGCCAAGGACCTCGTCGACCAGTCGATGGACGCCGCCGCCTGCATCGGCTGCGGCGCCTGCGTCGCCGCATGCCCTAACGCGTCGGCCTCCCTCTTCACCTCGGCCAAGCTCTCGCACCTCGCGCTCCTGCCGCAGGGGCAGCCCGAGCGCTTCCGGCGGACGCTGAGCATGGTCGAACAGATGGAGGAGGAGGAGTTCGGCGGCTGCACCCTCCACGGCGAATGCCAGGAGGCGTGCCCGAAGGAGATTTCCATCGACAACATCGTCCGGATGAATCGCGACTACATCAAGGCGACCCTGACGAAGCGGGAAGAGAAGGCGCTGGCGGGAGACGCGTAGAGCCGGTCGGCGTCGTACCCGTTTTGTCGCGCAAGAGCGGTGGGGGCCAGGGGCCAGTAGGGAGTAACTGCGTGAACGCAGTGCCTCACTACTGGCCCCTGGCCCCTGGCCCCTGTTTTCACAGCCGCGGCAGCGTGATCCCCGTCTGCGCCTGGTATTTCCCCTTCTTGTCCTTGTAGCTCACCTCCGGCGCTTCGTCGCCGCGGAAGAAGAGCACCTGGGCGATCCCCTCGTTGGCGTAGATCTTCGCCGGGAGCGGTGTCGTGTTCGAGATCTCCAGGGTCACGTGTCCTTCCCACTCCGGCTCGAAGGGCGTGACGTTGGTGATGATCCCGCACCGGGCGTAGGTCGACTTGCCGACGGTGATCGTCATGATGTCGCGCGGGATGCGGAAGTACTCGACCGACCGCGCCAGGGCGAACGAGTTGGGCGGCACGATGCAGACGTCCCCCTCGAACTCGACGAACGTCTTCGGGTCGAAGTTCTTCGGGTCGACGATCGTGCTCATCACGTTGGTGAAGATCTTGAACTCCGGCGCGACACGCATGTCGTAGCCATACGAGCTGACACCGTAGGAGACGACGCCGGCGCGGACCTGGCGCCCCTCGAAAGGCTCGATCATCCCGTGCTCCTTCGCCATCCGGGTGATCCAGCGGTCTGACATGATCGACATAGCGGCGGACTGGAGTGAAAGTTCGCGACTGCGAGTGCGCGGAAACTAAGCCCGACGCGGGCGATTCACTACACCTTTTCTCCCGATTACTCCCGCGTGAACTGCGGTTGACACTCGATCGGCGCACCCGATAGCTTTCGGGCTGCGCAGCAAGTGAAATATTTCACGAAGTCGAATTCGGGCATCTTTGGGGGCCATGCAGATCTACGTCCCGGTGTTGCTGCTCATTGGGTTCGTCGCGCTCAACGCGGTGGCGATCGTCGTTGCCTCCAGCCTGATCACCCGCGCCCGACCGACTCCGGTGAAGCAGGAGGCGTACGAGTCGGGGATGCCCCCGCTCGGCGACGCCCGTGAGCGCTTCTCGGTGAAGTTCTACATGGTCGCGATGTTGTTCATCATCTTCGACATCGAGACCGTGTTCATGATCCCGTGGGCCGTCGCCTTCCAGCGCCTCTCGTGCGCGGTGCCGCTCGACGCGGCGGGGCTCTGCGCCAGTGGACAGCTCTCGTTCTTCGGCCTCGGCGAGATGCTGGTGTTCATGCTCATCCTCGTCATCGGCTTCGTCTACGTCTGGAAGAAGGGAGCGCTCCAATGGGATTGATCAATCGTCCGGAGACCGACGTCGTCTCCTACGATCCCAAGGGTGGAGACGGCTGGGTCACGACCCGCCTCGATTTCCTCGTCAACTGGGGCCGGGCGAACAGCCTCTGGCCGATGCCCTTCGGCACCGCCTGCTGCGCGATCGAGTTCATGGCCAGCGCGGCCAGCCAGTTCGACCTCGCGCGCTTCGGCATGGAGCGCATGTCGTTCTCCCCGCGCCAGGCCGACGTCCTGATCTGCGCCGGCCGCGTGCCCTTCAAGCTCGCGCCGGTCATCCGCCGCATCTGGCAGCAGATGCTGCAGCCGAAGTGGTGCATCTCGATGGGCGCCTGCGCCTCGACCGGCGGGATGTTCGACAACTACGCGGTGGTGCAGGGGATCGACACGATCATCCCCGTCGACGTCTACGTCCCCGGCTGCCCGCCGCGCCCCGAAGGATTGATCTACGGGATCATGATGCTGCAGGAGAAGGTCAAGCGTGAGCGCGCCGCCGACACCTCGCTCCGCAACGAGATGGAGCCCGATCCGGCCAGCCAGCTGTACATCCCGCCCTCCGCCATCAACGAGCTCTCCGAGCCGTTCGGCAACTCGATCCACCAGCAGCGCTCCGGGCTGTGAGCACACCATTCACTCCTGTGGTCGGCGGCAGTGCGCTCCCCAGCGACGCCCCGGCCGCGGCGACGCAGCGCGACGTTCCGCATCGCGGCGGCCCGGCGAATCCGAGCGCGGAGGCGCTGCGCGGAAAGTTCGGCGCCGCGATCCTCCGCGTCGACGTCGTGTGGGGCGAGACGACCGTCATCGTCGAGGGGTCGCGCGTCCAGGAGATCGTCCGCTGGCTGCACGATGATCCGTCGCAGCGCTACGAGTATCTCTCCGACCTCACGGCCGTCGAGTTCCGCGACGCCGAGCAGCCGGTCGAAGTCGTCTGGCACCTCCGCTCGATTGCGTTCCGCCGATTCCTCCGCCTCAAGGTGCAGCTGCAGCGCGGCCAACCCCTCGAGGTGCCGAGCGTGTGGCCGGTCTACAAGGGGGCCGATTGGCTCGAGCGTGAGTGCTACGACATGTTCGGCATCCGCTTCGCCGGCCACCCCGACCTGCGCCGCATCCTGATGTGGGAGCAGTACAAGGAGGGGTTCCCGCTCCGCAAGGATTTCCCGCTGCGCGGCCGCTTCAGCCGCGCCGAGCAGCTCCGTCAGGCACTGGCCGCGAATCCGGAAGCGCGCTACTCGATGGAGGAGCTCTCGATCGCCGATGCGTTCGAGGACCTGCCGCAGGAGATGCGCACCCGGCTCCGCTCCGGCGAGAAGACGGGAGAATAGACGATGGCGACGATCAAGCGAACAGTCGAAGTCGAGCTCTCGACGACGGGAATGGATGCGCAGGGCCGCCCGGTCCGCACCCCCCTCGCCGTCGCCGAGGATGGCAGCACGGTCACCGTGGCGGCGCCGCCGTCGATCGAGCCCGAGCTCGAGGGTGAGCACATGCTGATCAACCTCGGGCCGCAGCATCCGGCGACGCACGGCGTGCTCCGCCTCGTGCTCGAGCTGGACGGCGAAACGGTCGTGCGCTGCATCCCGCACGTCGGCTACCTCCACTGCGGCTTCGAGAAGATCGGCGAGTACCGCCAGTACAACCAGATCGTGCCATGGACCGATCGTGAGGACTACCTCAACTCGATCGGCAACAACGTCTCCTACATCCTCGGCGCCGAGCGGCTGTTCGGGATCGACTGCACGCCGCGGGCGACCGTGCTCCGCGTCATCGCGATGGAGCTGTCGCGCATCGCGTCGCACCTCGTGTGGCTCGGCACGACCTGCATCGACATCGGCGCCTTCACGCCCTTCCTCTGGGCGTTCCAGGAGCGCGAAAACATCTACGCGCTGCTCGAGCGCTGGGTCGGTGCGCGCCTGACGACGAGCGCGACGCGCGTCGGCGGGATGGCGGCGGACGTCCCGGCCGGCTGGACCGAGCAGCTCCAGACATTCGTCACGCTCTTCCCGAAGACGATCGACGAAGTCGAGCGGATGCTGACGAAGAACGGCATCTGGGTCGGCCGCACGATCGGCCTCGGCGCGATGACCGCCGAGGAAGCGCTGAACTACGGGCTGTCGGGACCGATGCTCCGCGCGTCGGGCGTCGCCTACGATGTCCGCAAGGACTTCCCGTACCTCGACTACGAGACGTACGACTTCGACGTCCCGGTCGGGAGCAACGGCGACGTCTACGATCGCTACCTCGTCCGCGTCGAGGAGCTGCGGCAGTCGACCCGCATCCTCGAGCAGGCGCTGCGCCGCCTGCCTGACGGTCCGGTGAACGTCGACGACCATCGTGTGATCCTGCCGCCGAAGAGCAAGGCGACGAGCGAGATGGAATCGATGATCCACCACTTCAAGCAGGTGATGGAAGGCCCGCGCCCGCCGATCGGCGAGTGCTACGTCGCGACCGAGAGCCCGAAGGGGGAGAAGGGCTACTACATGGTTTCCGACGGCACCGCGAAGCCGGTGCGCTGGCGCATCCGCCCGCCCTCGTACGTCAACCTCAGCGCAATCCCGAAGATGGTCGAGGGCCACCTGCTGTCCGACGTCATCGCGATCAACGCATCGATCGATATCGTCATGGGGGAGATCGACCGATGAGCGCCTCGCGAGAGGAAGGCGGTCTCCACGCGCCGGCGCACGCGTCGCACGGGAGCAAGGGTCACGCGCACGGCGGCACGCACACGCCCGTGTTCACCGGCGAGCGCAGGCAGAAGCTCGACGACCTGCTGACGCGCTACCCGAACAAGATGGCGGCGCTCCTCCCCGCGCTCTGGATCGCGCAGGAAGCAGAGGGCTGGGTGAGCGAGGGATCGATGGAGGAGATCGCCGGGCTCCTCGACCTGACCCCCGCCTACGTGAAGGGGGTCGTCACCTTCTACACGATGTACCACCAGCACCCGGTCGGCCGGCACTTCATCCAGGTCTGCACGACGTCGCCGTGCGGCGTCTGCGGCGCCGAGGATGTGGCGAAGGCGTTCCTCAAGCACACCGGGTGCGGCGAGCTGGGTGTGACCTCGGCCGACGGGAAGTACACGGTGATCGAGGTCGAGTGCCTCGGCGCCTGCGGCTTCGCGACCCCGATCATGATCAACGACGACTTCATCGAGTCGGTGACGCCGGAACGCGTCCCCGAGATCCTCGGAACGCTCAGGTAATGGGATACCCCCACAAGTCGCATCCCCGCGAGACACCGGTGCTGTCGAAGCATTTCGGCGATCCCGAGGCGCGGACGCTGGCCGGCTGGCGGCAGCGCGGCGGGTACCGCGCCCTCGAGCAGGCGTTGGGGATGGCGCCGGCCGACATCGTCAACGTCGTCAAGGAATCGGGGCTCCGCGGCCGCGGCGGCGCCGGCTTCCCGACCGGGATGAAGTGGTCGTTCATGAAGCCCGGCGACGGCAAGCCGCACTACCTCTGCTGCAACGCCGACGAGTCCGAGCCGGGCACGTTCAAGGACCGCGAGATCATGCGCTGGACGCCGCACGCCCTGATCGAGGGCTGCGCGTTAGGCGCGCACGCGATCGGCGCCGAGACGGCGTACATCTACATCCGCGGCGAGTTCACCGAGCCGCTCAGGGTGATGGAGGCGGCCGTCCAGGAAGCGTATCGCGACGGGATCCTCGGCAGGAACGCGATGGGGACCGGCAAGCGCGTGGACGTGCACGTCCATCGCGGTGCCGGGGCATACATCTGCGGCGAGGAGACGGCGCTGATGAACTCCCTCGAGGGACGCCGCGGCAACCCGCGCATCAAGCCCCCCTTCCCGGCGGTGGCGGGACTCTTCGGCCAGCCGACGACGATCAACAACGTCGAGACGCTGGCCGCGGTGCCGCACATCCTGACGAACGGCGCGCAGTGGTACAAGGACATGTCCCTCTCCAGCCCGAAGAGCACCGGGAGCAAGCTGTTCTCCGTCTGCGGCAACATCCGGAAGCCGGGGAACTACGAGGTCACGATGGGATTCCCGTTCAAGGAATTCCTCTATGACCTCTGCGGCGGACCGCTTCCCGGAAGGAAGTTCAAGGCGATCATCCCTGGCGGCTCGTCGGTGCCGATCCAGACGCTCGAGGAAGCCGAGGCGACGCTCATGGATTACGAGGGCTTCGTCGCGCAGGGCACCATGCTCGGCTCCGGCGGTGTCATCGTCTTCGACGACTCGCAGTGCATGGTACGGCAGATCGCGCGGCTCGCGCGCTTCTACGCGCACGAGAGCTGCGCCCAGTGCACGCAGTGCCGCGAGGGCACGGCGTGGACGACGCGCATCCTCGAGCGCATCGAGCACGGCGACGGCACGATGGAGGACCTCGATACGCTCCTCGAGATCGGCGAGAACATGACCGGCAAGACGATCTGCGTGCTCAGCGACTCGTGCGCGACGCCGGTCTTCTCCGGGCTGAAGAAGTGGCGCCACGAGTTCGAGGCGCACATCAAGCAGAAGCGTTGTCCCCTGCGCACCGCGGTGGCCGCCTGATGACCGCACCAGCTACGACGGCACCGGCGACGAGGATGGTGAGCCTCACCATCGAGGGTCGCCAGGTCAGCGTCCCGGAAGGGACGTCGATCCTCGAGGCGGCGAAGTACGCCGGCATCCTCGTCCCGCACTACTGCTATCACCCCGGCCTGCCGGTCGCCGGCGTCTGCCGGATGTGCCTCGTCGAGGTCGAGAAGGCCCCGAAGCTCGCCCCCTCGTGCGCGACATCGGTCGCCGAGGGGCAGGTGGTGCACGTGCACTCGGAGAAGGCGCTCGAGGCCCGCAAGGGCGTGCTCGAGCTGCTGCTCATCAACCACCCTCTCGACTGCCCGATCTGCGACCAGGCGGGCGAGTGCGAGCTGCAGGACTACACGTACATGGAAGGCCGCGCCGACTCGCGGCTCCGCGACCCCAAGCGCTTCAACCCGATGGAGGATTTCGGGGGCGACGTCATCTACGTGACGAACCGCTGCATCCTCTGCACGCGCTGCGTCCGGTTCATGGACACGGTCGCCGAGGATCCGGTCCTCAACGTCAGTGAGCGCGGCGACCGCGCGGTGATCGGCAAGTTCGAGGGACACGACCTCACCCACCCCTGGGCGGGGAACGTCATCGACCTCTGCCCGGTCGGCGCGCTGCTCTCCAAGGATTCGCTGAACAAGGTGCGCGCCTGGGAAGTCGATCGCACGGCATCGGTGTGCCCGAACTGCACGCAGGGCTGCAACATGATCGTCGAGACGCGCGACAACACCGTCGTCCGCCTCCGGCCGCGCGCGAACGAAGCGGTGAACCGCTTCTTCATGTGCGACTATGGGCGCCTCAACTATCGCTGGATGAACCGGCAGGATCGCGTCGACACGCCGCTCGTCCGCCGCGGAGGCGACCTCGTCTCCGCCGACTGGGAGGCTGCGCTCGAGGCGGCCGCCCAGCTGCTGCAGGGGGCGAAGGCACGGGTGATCGCGTCGCCGATGCTCTCCAACGAAGCGTTAGGCCTGCTCGCCCGCCTCGTCCGGAAGACGGGTGGCAGCGGATCCTACCGCGTCGCGAAGGGGGAGCGCGCGCCGCTTCCCGGGGTCCGGAACCTTGCCCGCCGCGAGGAGCTTGGCGCGAACGTCCGCGCCCTCGAGCTGTTCGGCTTCACGCGCAGCGACACGCCGGCCTGGAACCTCGGCAGCGCGGACGTGCTCGTCGTCGCCGACGAGGAGCTGGCCGGCGTCAATGCGTCGGCGATCGGCAACCCGCGGGCGGTCATCGTCATCGGGACCACCCTTCCGTCGTGGGCGAGCGGTGCCGCGGTCGTGCTCCCGA
Organism: Gemmatimonadaceae bacterium; assembly: GCA_035551575.1. Classification (GTDB taxonomy): domain Bacteria; phylum Gemmatimonadota; class Gemmatimonadetes; order Gemmatimonadales; family Gemmatimonadaceae; genus JABFXC01. The sequence goes on along the minus strand of DASZNJ010000167.1, from coordinate 8,297 downwards.
TCGCGAACTTCGCCGAGGAGGAGGGGACCTTCACCAACGTCGATGGCCGCGTCCAGCGGTTCATGCAGGCGAAGGCGGCTCCGGGGTATGCCAGGCCGAGCTTCGCCGTGATCGGCGACCTGCTCGCCCTGCTCGGCGAGGGCGGCGGCTACATGCTGGCGAGCGACGCGTTCGCGGCCATCGCCGCCAGCGAGGCGCCGTTCAGCGGGCTCTCGTACGAGACGTTGGGGTTGCGGGGCGCGGTCGCCAGCGGGGGAGCGGACCGATGATCACGAGCTTCCAGGTCGCCCCGCTCCTCCAGGTCGCCGATCCGCAGCTCCCGCCGGTCAGCTTCTTTCCCTGGCTGATCTTCGCGCTGATCAAGCTGCTGATCGTCTTCACGCTCTACATGGTCGCCGCGGCGCTGCTGACCCTCGCCGAGCGAAAGCTCAGCGCCTGGATCCAGGACCGCCACGGGCCGAACCGCGTCGGCCCGTGGGGGCTGATGCAGCCCCTCGCCGACGGGCTGAAGAACCTCGTCAAGGAGGAGGCGGCGCCCTCGTTCGCCAGCGGCGCCCTCTATAACCTGGCGCCGATCATCTCCTTCATCCCGGCGCTGATCACGTGGGCGGTCATCCCTTTCGGCGCCCCGATGCCGACGCGGTGGGGGCGGGTGGACATGGTGCTCGCCGACCTGCCGATCGGCTACCTCTACGTCCTCGCCATCGGATCGTTGGGCGTGTACGGGATCGTGCTCGCCGGCTGGGCGTCGAACAACAAGTACGCGCTGCTCGGCGGGCTCCGCTCGAGCGCCCAGATGATCTCGTACGAGATCGCGATGGGAATGTCGACGATCCCGGTCGTCCTGCTCGCCGGGAACGTCACGCTCTCGGCGATCGTGATGCGGCAGTCGGAGATGGGATGGAACGCCGTGACGCTGACCTTCGCCTTCTTCGTCTTCGTCATCGCCGCCTTTGCCGAGACGAACCGGCTGCCCTTCGACCTGCCGGAGGCGGAATCGGAGCTGATCACGGGCTACCACACCGAGTATTCGTCGATGAAGTTCAGCTTCTTCTTCATCGCCGAGTACGCGAACATGGTGACGGCGAGCGCGATGATGGCGACGCTGTTCCTCGGCGGGTGGGACATCCCGTTCTGGCACGGCGACAACGTCGGGCAGTACAGCATCCTCGTCTCGCTGCTGACGATCCTGTCCTTCCTCGTGAAGGTCCTGTTCTTCCTGTTCTTCTTCATGTGGATCCGCTGGACCCTGCCGCGCTTCCGTTACGACCAGCTCATGTCGCTCGGGTGGAAGATCCTGCTCCCGATGACGCTCGCGTACATCATGGTCGTCGCCGGCGCGGTGCTCGGCCTCGACATGGCGCGCGTCCCGCGCGACTGGCACTTCGCGCTCTCGATGTTCGCGCTGAACGTGGTCATCATGGTTCTCGTGTTCTGGGTCCTCGATCGCGGCCGCATCGTCAGCCCGGCGAGTTCGCGCATCAGGACCGCGGAGCTGGAGCGGCTCCGCACGCTGTCGCGGCGCTCGCCGCTCACCCCGCGGGAGGCGGGAGACTGACATGGCTATCGGCGTTAAGGTGATGGAGCGCCCGGTCGAGCAGACGAGCTACGTCCGCGCGACGCTGAAGGGGATGGCGCTCACCCTCAAGCACCTGCTCAACACGCACAAGGTCACGGTGCAGTATCCGGAGCAGAAGTGGCCGCTCTCGCCGCGCTGGCGCGGCACTCACCGCATGCTCACCACCGAGGACGGGAAGGCGAAGTGCGTGGCGTGCGGGCTCTGCCCGACGGTGTGCCCGGCGAACTGCATCAAGCTCGTGCCGGGCGAGGACGAGCAGGGCAACCGCTATCCGCTCGTGTTCGAGATCGACGAGTTCCGCTGCATCTTCTGCGGCTACTGCCAGGAGGTGTGCCCGGAAGAGGCGATCCATCTCGGGCGGCACTATGAGAACTCGGAGTACAGCCGCGAGGGCTTCGTCTACGACCTCGAGCGGCTGATGGCGCAGACCCATCCCGTGAGCGAGCTCTGGGACCCCGCCGACCCGAAGGGCCAGTGATGCAGAACACGCCGCTGTTCTACACCTTCAACTTCTATCTCTTCGGGATCATCGCGATCGTCTCGGCGGTCGTCTTCGTCACCCGGAAGAGCCCCGTCGCCGCCGCGCTCTGGCTGGTGAACACGATGTTCTCGCTCGCGGCGATCTACATCATGCTCGACGCGCCGTTCATCGGCGCGATCCAGGTGCTGGTCTACGCCGGCGCGATCATGGTGGTGTTCCTCTTCGTCATCATGCTCCTGAATCTCGGGCACCCGAGCGAGCTCGCCGACATCCGCAGCCAGAAGTGGCGGCTCATCGCCGCCCTCGTCGGCATCGCGATGCTGGCCGAGATCTTCGTCCTGACGCGGTCGAACACCGTTCCCGAACTGACGGGGGCGCGGGATGCCGCGGCCAACGCGGTGCTGGCGAACGGCGCGGTCGGCTCGGTGGCCACCTCTCTCTTCACGACCTATCTGCTCCCCTTCGAGATCACGAGCGTGCTCCTGCTCGCGGCGATCGTCGGGGCGGTGATGATCGGCAAGCAGCGGAGTGCGAATGCTCGCTGAAGCGCTCTTTTTCTCCGCGGTGCTGTTCACGATCGGCGTCGTCGGCGTGCTCACCCGCCGGAACGCGATCATCATCTTCATGTGCGTCGAGCTGATGCTCAACGCGGTGAACCTGACCTTCATCGCCTTCTCGCGGGCATATGGACCGGCAGGACAGGTCTTCGTCTTCTTCTCGATGACTGTCGCCGCCGCCGAGGCGGCGGTCGGTCTCGCGATCATCATCTCGTTGTTCCGTCACAAGCAGACGGTCAACCTCCAGCACATCAACATCCTCAAGGGCTGATGCTCCTTCAGCACGAGGTTTCGTCGGCGCATCCGTTGGCCGGAACCGCGGCGGCGTGGATGTGGCTCCTGCCACTCCTCCCGCTGCTCGGCTTCGTCATCAACGGCCTGCTCTCGCTGGTCCCGGCCACCGTGCTCGGGCCCGGCGATCCCGACATGGCGCACGGCGCCGACGGGGCGCATGGCGAGGCAGGGCATGGCGCGCACGCCCACGCCCACGACAGCCCTGATGCGCACGGGGCGCACGGCGACGATCACCATCCCGTCGTCAGGCACCGCTTCGCCGCGCTGACCAGCGTCGTCGGCCCGGCGGTGCTCGCCCTGTCCTTCGGGCTCGCCGTCGCGATGTTCTTCGCGATGAAGGGCCTCGGCGGGATGCACGAGCCGCTCGTCCAGACCTATTTCGCCTGGATGCCGGCGGGGTCGCTGCACCTCAACGCCGCCTTCCAGCTCGACCAGCTGTCGATGATCATGGTCCTGGTGATCACCGGGGTCGGGACGCTGATCCACATCTTCAGCGTCGGCTACATGCAGGACGATCCCGGGTACCCGCGCTACTTCGCGTACCTGAACCTCTTCGTCGCGTTCATGCTGGTGCTGGTGCTCGGCGCGAGCTATCCGGTGCTGTTCGTCGGCTGGGAAGGCGTCGGCCTCTGTTCGTACCTGCTGATCGGGTTCTGGTTCTCGGACAAGGCGAACGCCGACGCGGGAAAGAAGGCGTTCATCGTCAACCGCATCGGCGACTTCGGGCTGCTGATCGCGATGTTCCTCCTCTTCGCGAACCTCGGGACGCTCGACTTCCTTGCGGTGAACGCGGCGGCGACGAGGCTGGCCTTCGGCGGCGCGCTCGTCACCACGATCTGCCTCTTCATGTTTCTCGGCTGCGCGGGGAAGAGCGCGCAGATCCCGCTCTACATCTGGCTGCCTGACGCGATGGCCGGCCCGACGCCGGTCTCCGCGCTCATCCATGCGGCGACGATGGTGACGGCGGGCGTCTACCTGATCGCCCGCAGCGCGACGCTCTTCTCGATGGCGCCGGCGGCGAGCCTGACGGTGGCGGTGATCGGCGCGGTCACCGCGATCTTCGCGGCGACGATCGGCCTCAAGCAGTGGGACATCAAGAAAGTCCTCGCCTATTCGACGGTGTCGCAGCTCGGCTACATGTTCGTCGGCGTCGGCGTCGGCGCGTACACGGCGGGCGTCTTCCACCTCGTGACGCACGCCTTCTTCAAGGCGCTGCTCTTCCTCGGGTCGGGCTCGGTGATCTTCGCGATGCACCGCGCCTATCACCACACCGGGAACCACGACGACGCGCAGGACATGCGCAACATGGGCGGGCTGAGGGCGTTCCTGCCGTGGACCTGGGTGCTGATGTGGATCGCGACGCTGGCGATCTCCGGCATCCCGCCGTTCTCCGGATTCTTCTCGAAGGACGAGATCCTCGGCTCGGTGTTCCTCCGCGCCCGCGAGTCGACGCTGGCCGAGGCCCACTGGCTCGGCATCCCGGGGAGCGCGGTGCTCTACGCCGTCTACGCGCTGGGGCTCGCGGCGGCGCTGCTGACCGCGATCTACATGACGCGGATGATGCTCTACACCTTCCACGGCCCCAACCGGAGCGGCGACGAGGAGCGGAAGCACCTCGCTGAGGCGCCGTGGAGCATGACCGGGCCGCTGCTGGTCCTCGGGGTCCTCAGCGCGTTAGGCGGGTGGCTCAACCTCCCGCACTTCGCCGGCGTCGCCGGGACCGAGGAGATGCTCGGCCACTGGCTCGAGCCGGTGGTCGGCGAGAGCCAGCTCCGCGTCACGTTGGGCAGCGTTCCCGAGGCGGCGGGCAGCACGGAGGCGTTCCTGATCGGCGCGGCGGTGGCGATCGCCGTCATCGGGATCCTGGTGGCGGTCTTCATGCTCAAGCCGGCGCGGCTCGTCCCGAAGGCGCAGTCGCCCGAGGAGCAGGGCTTCCAGCGGGTACTGCTCAACAAGTACTACGTCGACGAGGCCTACGACCGGGTTGTGGTCGAGCCGACCGTCGGCGTCTCGCGCGGCGTGCTCTGGAAGGGGATCGACCAGGGGTTGATCGACGGAGTGCTGGTCAACGGGTCGGCCAGGCTCGCCCGCGCGGTCGGTGGCCTCGGATCGTGGCTGCAGTCGGGGCAGGTCGGGACATACGCGTGGGTCCTCGTCGTCGGTGTGCTCGCGGTTCTCGGCGCCTTCACCATTCGCTAATTCGATGCGCGAGCTACTCTCTTCCGTTCAGTACGACAGCTGGATCCTCCTCGCCCTGCTCGTCATCCCGACGATCGCGGCGATCGGGATCTGGGTGCACGGCGCGATGCTCGGCGACGACCCTGACGCGCTCGCCCGCGGCGGCTCGGCCGCCCGCCAGATCGCCTTCTGGGCGTTCATCATCGAGTTCGTCGTTTCGCTCGGGCTCTGGTGGTCCTTCGATCCGGCCACGCCGGCGATGCAGGCGACCTTCGAGCGCGTCTGGATCCCGTCGTGGGGGGTGCGGTTCTCGCTCGGCATCGACGGCATCTCGCTGGTGATGGTCCTGCTGACCACCTTCCTGATGCCGCTCGCGGTGCTTGGCAGCTGGACCAGCATCCGGCTGAAGCGCCACAGCTACTACGCGCTGATGCTGCTGCTGACGACCGGGATGCTCGGCGTCTTCGTCGCCCGCGATCTCTTCCTCTTCTACGTGATGTGGGAGATGATGCTCGTCCCGATGTACTTCATCATCGGGGTCTGGGGTGGGGAACGGCGCATCTACGCCAGCCTCAAGTTCTTCATCTACACGATGGTCGGCTCGCTGCTGATGCTCGTCGCCATCGTCTGGCTCGGCATCAAGGCGGGCGGCGTCGGGAACCCCGAGTTCGGCTACGAGGCGATCCGGGTGATGGCCTCGAGCGGGATCCTCGGCCGCGGCACGATGCTCTTCGGGACGGTCGTACCGGCGACGATGTTCATGTTCCTCGCCTTCGCGCTCGCGTTCGCGATCAAGGTCCCGATGTTCCCGTTCCATACCTGGCTGCCTGACGCGCACGTCGAGGCGCCGACGGCCGGGTCGGTGATCCTCGCCGGGATCATGCTGAAGATGGGGACCTACGGCTTCCTCCGCTTCTGCCTTCCGTTCTTCCCGGACGCGGCGATGTTCCCGGCGGTGCGCAACACCTTCCTCGCGTTGGGCGTCGTCGGTGTGCTCTATGGCGCGCTTGTCGCGATGGTCCAGCCGGACTTCAAGAAGCTCGTCGCCTACTCGTCGGTGAGCCACCTCGGCTTCGTGATGCTCGGCATCTTCGCCGCGACGACGCAGAGCATCCAGGGCGCGCTGATGATCATGATCAACCATGGCATCTCGACCGGGGCGCTCTTCCTCCTCATCGGGATGATCTACGAGCGGCGGCACACCCGGGAAATCGCCGCCTACGGCGGCATCGCCCGCGTCGTCCCGATGTTCGCGGCGATGCTGACCTTCGTCTCGCTGAGCTCGATCGGCCTCCCCGGCACCAACGGCTTCGTCGGCGAGTTCCTGGTGCTGCTTGGCTCCTTCCAGACGACGCCGTACCTGGCGATGCTCGCCACGCTGGGCGTCATCTTCGCCGCGGCCTACCTGCTCTGGGCGATCCAGCGCATCCTCTTCAATCCGCTCGACAAGCCGGAGAACGAGCACATCCCCGACCTCAATGCCCGTGAGCTGGCGACGATGATCCCGCTGATCGCGGTCATCATCTGGCTCGGCGTCTACCCGGCGCCGGTGCTCCGCCGCATGGAGGCGTCGGCCGAGCAGCTGGTCTCGCAGGTCACCGGTGGCGGCGCCTCCGGCGTCCCGCAGAGTGTCGCGCGGGGGCGCGGACGATGAACGGCATGCCTCTCGACCTCTCGATCCCGTCGCAGCTCACCTTCGCGCTGCTCCCCGACCTGATCCTGATGGGCGGGGCGATGCTGCTGCTCGTCTGGGCGGCGTGGCGTCCCGAGTCGATCCGCCACCAGCGCGCGGTCGGCACGGCGGCGATCATCCTCCTCGCCATCACGGCACTGGTGATCGGCTGGTTCATCCTGCGCGGCGTCGCCGCCGCCCCCGGCCCGATCGCGGTCGATCGCTTCCGCTGGATCGCCGACCTCGTGCTCATCGTCGGGACCATCGCGACGATCATGCTCTCGATGGACTACAACGAGCGCGAGCTGATGATGGCCCCCGAGTCCCACGTGCTCATCCTCCTCGCGACGTCGGGGATGATGCTGCTCGCCGGGGCGCGCGACCTGATGGTGGTCTTCCTCGGGATCGAGACGATGTCGGTCGCCGTCTACGTGCTGGCGGGGATGAACCGGCGGAGCCCGCGCGCGGCCGAGGGAGCGCTGAAGTACTTCCTGCTCGGCGCGTTCTCGACCGCCTTCCTGCTCTACGGGATGGCGCTGGTCTACGGTGGCACCGGCGCGACCGACATCGGGGTGATCGGGGACCGGATCGCGCAGTACGGGCTGAACGCCAGCCCGCTGCTGCTGATCGGCCTCGCCCTCATGCTCGTCGGCTTCAGCTTCAAGGTCGCGGCCGCGCCCTTCCACATGTGGGCCCCGGACGTGTACGACGGCGCCCCGACCCCGATCACCGCGTACATGGCGGCGTCGGTGAAGGCAGCCGCGTTCACCGCCTTCCTGCGCATCTGGTACGAGGCGTTCTCCCCCGTTTTCGCGCAGTGGCACAACCCGGTGTGGTGGCTCGCCGCGCTGACGATGGTGGTCGGCAACCTGATCGCGCTCCGGCAGCGGAACATCAAGCGGATGCTCGCCTACTCGAGCATCGCGCACGCCGGCTATCTCCTCGTCGCGCTGACGGTGAACACCCACGCCGGCGCGGAGGCCTTCCTCTTCTACGCCCTGATCTACACGATCGCCACCTTCGGCGCCTTCGGCGTCGTCATCGCGTTAGGCGAGCCCGGGGAGCGGTCGCTCGCGATCGACGACTACGCCGGGCTGTGGACCGTGCGTCCCTGGCTCTCGGTGGCGATGGCGATCTTCATGCTCGCGCTGATGGGCTTCCCGGTGTTCGGCGGCGCGGGCTTCTTCGCCAAGTGGTACATCATCAAGGCCGCGCTGCAGTCGCCGAGCCCGCAGACGAAGCTCGCCGTCGTGCTCGTGCTGACCAGCGTCATCTCGGCGGGTTACTACCTGTACGTCGTGATGGTGATGTTCATGCGCGCGCGCACCAGCACCGTCGCCCTCCCCGCCCGCGCCGGAGGGCTGACGCGATTCGTCGTCGCCGCCGCCGCGATCCTGCTCATCGGGATCGGCTTCTTCCCCGAGAGCTTCGTGCGGATCACGCGTGGTGGCGCGCCGCTGACTGCCTATCGCTCCGCCACGCCCGGCGCGCCGGGCCCGTTGCCTGCATCCAGTGTTCCGTTGCCTCCATCGGCTC
>DASZNJ010000166.1:0-24870 GCA_035551575.1 Gemmatimonadaceae bacterium | reverse complement strand
GGCCGCGGAGGAGGGCGCGGAGGTCGAGGAGGGGCTGCGGGGGGGAGGGGGGGGTGTCGGCGGGATCGGGCGCGGGAGGGGCGAGGACGACGCGGTCCATGTGCTCGCGGACGCCGCGGTCGAGGAAGCGGGAGAGCTGGTCGATCGAATAGTCGCCGCTGCGCGGGGTCGCGTACGAGTTGAGGGGATAGACCACGGCCAGCGCGTTGCGGGCGCGGGTCATCGCGACGTACATCAGCCGTCGCTCCTCCTCGAGCTCCTCGTCGTCGCCCAGCGCTCGCGACGAGGGGAACCAGCCGTCGACGGCCCAGATCAGAAACACCGCGTCCCACTCCTTGCCTTTCGAGCTGTGGGCGGTGCTGAGGATGAGGTGGTCATCCTCGCTGTCGCCGCCGCTGGCGAGATCCTGGGTGCTGGACGGCGGCTCGAGGGCGAGGGCGGCGAGGAAGGCGCCGCGGCCCGGGAAGCCGGCGGCGATGGCCTGGAGCTGGTCGAGGTCGGCGAGGCGCGGATCGGGGCGGTCATAACGCTCGCGGAGGATGTCGTCGTAGAGGACGCGGATGCGTGCGATGTCGCGGGCGACGGCGCCCTCGTCGGGCGCGCCCGGGGCGCCGTCGAGCGCGGCGGCCGACGGCGAGTCGCGAAGCTCGCGCAGCATGGCGACGAGCGAGGAGTGCGCGGCGCGGGCGCGGGGCGGGGGCGCGAACTCCTCGAGGGCGGCGGCGTCCCAGGAGCGGGCGAGCATCGCCGTGATCGCGTGACGGGCGGTCACGTCGCCGACACCCGGGAGGAGGGTGAGAATGCGGTACCAGCTCACCTCGTCACGCGGATTGTCGAGGACGCGGAGGAAGGCGAGGACGTCCTTGACGTGCGCGGCCTCGAGGAACTTGATCCCGCCCCACTTCTCGAACGGGATCTTCCGGTTGGCGAGCTCGATCTCGAGGTCGGCCGACATGTAGCCGGCGCGGAAGAGGACGGCGATCTCGCCTAACGGCGTCCCCTGCTCGTGCAGCTCGAGGATGCGGTCGACGACGAAGCGCGTCTGCTCGTGCTCATCCTTCGCCGTGACGAGCCAGGGCTTCTCGCCACCGGTGCGCACCGTCCACAGCGTCTTTGTGAACCGCTCCTGCGCCCGCGAGATGAGCGTGTTGGTGACGTCGAGAATCGGCTGCGTCGAACGGTAGTTCTGCTCGAGGGCAACGACGGCCGCACCCTGGAACTGCTTCGGAAACTCGAGGATGTTGCGGAAGCTCGCGCCGCGGAAGGCGTAGATGCTCTGGGCATCGTCGCCGACCACGGTGATGTTGCGATGCGTCCGGCACATCCCGCGGAGGATGCGCGCCTGGAGCAGGTTGGTGTCCTGGTACTCGTCGACGAGGACGTGGTCGTAGAGGCCGGCGATCCGCGTCGCAAGCTCCTCCGAGCTCTCGAGCATCAGCGCCCAGAAGAGCAGGAGGTCGTCGTAGTCGACGAGGTTGCGCTCCTGCTTCCGCGACACGTACTCGGCGAAGACGCGCGTGATCTGGTCCGAATACTCGGCGAACTGCGGGAGCTCCTCCCCGAGGATGAAGTCGAGCGGGCGCTCGGTGTTCATGTGCCGCGAATAGACGTAGTGCAGCGTCTCCTTCTTCGGGAATCGCTTCGCGCTGGCAGCGATGCCGAGGTGCGAGCGGGCGAGCCCCATCAGGTCCTCGGCGTCGCCCTGGTCGAGGATGGAGAAATCGCGGGCAAGACCGGCGGATTCGCCGAAGGTGCGGAGGAGGCGATGCCCGGTGGCGTGAAAGGTCCCGCCATGAACGCGGCCGCTGGCGCTGCCGACGAGGCGCTCGGCGCGGGAGAGCATTTCCTGCGCGGCGCGGCGCGTGAACGTGAGGAGGAGGATTCGCTCCGGACTGACCCCGCGCTCGATGAGGTGGGCGACGCGATAGACGAGGGTGCGCGTCTTCCCCGTGCCGGCGCCAGCGATGATCAAGAGCGGCCCGTCGCCATGCGCAGCCGCGGCAGCCTGCTCCGGGTTGAGCCCGGAGAGAAGCGAAGCGCGGTCGCTGGGCGCGGTCGTCCGCTCGCGCGGCGCGTAGACGCGGGGGAGTTCGTCCATTGGTCGAATTATAGCGGGCGAACCCGGGCGGCCGAGGGCGCGGTCATGGCTACAACGCCGATTGCAGCGGATCGGAACGCAGCGGCGCGACCGCGATCGGCGGGACTGATTCACGCGGGATCGCATCGAGGAGGTCGTCGGAATCCGCCGCGCGGCACAACGCCTTCCACCGAGCGTAAAGCTCCGCCGCCTTGCCGGCAGCGAGGAGCTCAGCAGCTGCGGCCCGTCCATGGGCATCCTGCCAGCGACACAGGGGATAACGCTCGCGCTGCGGCGTGCCTTCCGGGAGCGAGCAATTCGCGACAGTGGTTGCGACGACGTCGAGCAGCAATTCGGTCGCCAGTTGCACGGCTCGCGCTTCGAGAACTTCCAGTGTCTCGTCGCCCCCTATCGGAAGCAGCCGACGCGAGATCACCGGACCGGTGTCGATGCCGGGGTCAACGCGGTGGCAAGTCGCCCCGATCGCGACGTCGCGGAGGATGGCGTTGGCCACCGCACCATTGCCACGCACCCACGGCACGAGCCCGGGATGGGAGTTGAGCGTACCACCACGTGGAACTGCAAGCAGTTCACGGCCGACGAGTCCTACACCGGCGAGGACGAGAACGTCTGTGGCAAGATCCGCGACAAAGCGCCGAGCCCTCTCGCCATCGCGGCGCGTGACAAGCACGCGGGGCGTGCCCCGACCGAGGTACGACGAGAGGAGGCCGTGCGCACGGAAGCGTCGCCGGATCGAACGCCCCAGCGCGACTGGCGTTTCCGCAAGGCGGCCGAGCGGCGTCCTCGCGCGGTAGCAGTAGCGAAGCTCGCAGCTCGCTTCAATGACCACGCCGGCCACGGCGATCCCCCGCGTTGCGAGGCCCGCGAGCAGGCCGCGGCCCGCGCGAGAGTCGTTCATCAATACGACGATGCGAAGCTCGCGACTTGGCATTCAGGAACGGGATGGGATGAGGGGCCGGCGCCCGCTGCGCGGCGGCGGGGCGTCCGTTGATAATAACGACCGACCGAACAGACCGCGAAGCCGAGCCGCCTCCGCTCCCCGGTGCTACGTCGGTTGACGGATGCCCCGTCCCGGCGCGGAGGGCGAGGTTGCACCAGTGGCCCCCCCGCACGGGAGATCGTCCTTGATTGATTCTGCTTCCGCTGCCGTCGCGCTCCGCGCCTTCAGCGCACGATCCTGTCCAGGACCGATCATGCCTACCGACCACCGCCACGCCGCGGCGTCGCTCGCTCGCCTGCTCGTCGCGAACAGCGCGGACGAACTCGCAGAGCGGCTCGCTCCGAAGCCTGGAACGCCCTACGAGCGCTTCCCCGGCGGGACCGCGGTCGATGCTGATGCACTCGAGAAGCGATGGGGCGCCCTCGACGTCTCTCCCGCGGCGCGGGACGCGCTTCTCGACGAAGGCGCGATCGCCGACGCCGAGGCTTATCGTCATAACGTCGAGTCGTTCATCGGAACGGTGAAGACACCGGTCGGCATAGCCGGGCCGCTGCTCGTGAACGGGACATACGCCTCCGGACTGCACCACGTACCGCTCGCGACCACCGAGGCGGCGCTCGTCGCGTCGTACTCGCGCGGCGCGCAACTGATCACCGAAGCGGGAGGGTGCGCGGCCGTGCTCGTCAACGAGGGAGTGACGCGCGCACCCGCGTTCGCCTTCGCCACGCTCCACGAGGCGGGGCAGTTCATCGCCTGGACCCTCGAGCACATGGACGCGATCCGCTCGGTCGGTGAGTCGACGACGCGTCATGGAAAGCTGAAGGACATGCGCGTGACGCTCGAGGGAAATCACGTCTACCTGATCTTCGAATACACGACCGGCGATGCGGCCGGGCAGAACATGGTGACGATCGCGACGCAGGCGGTCTGTGAATACATCGTCGCCGAATGCCCGATCCCCCCGCGCGCGTGGTATGTCGAGGGCAATCACTCCGGAGACAAGAAGGCCAGCGCGCAGTCGTTCCTCAGCGTACGCGGACGGAGCGTCACCGCCGAGGTGCTGATTCCGGCGGCGATGATCGAGCAGCGGCTGCACACGACGGCCGCGAAGCTCGCCGACTACTGGCGCGTCTCGGCGGTCGGCGGTGTGCTGAGCGGGACGATTGGCGTGCAGGGGCACTATGCCAATGGTCTCGCCGCCCTCTACCTCGCATGCGGCCAGGACGTGGCGTGCGTCGCCGAGTCGGCGGTCGGGGTGACGCGGTTCGAGCTCGATGGCGGTGACCTCTACGCATCGGTGACGCTGCCGAACCTGATCGTCGGGACGGTCGGCGGGGGGACGATGCTGCCGAGCCAGCGCGCCTGCCTCGAGATCCTCGGGGTCGCGGGAACGGGCGGGGCGAACGCGTTCGCCGAGATCGCCGCCGGGATCTCGCTCGCTGGTGAGCTGTCGATCGTCGGTGCCCTCGTCGCGAACGAGTTCACGAAGGCGCACGCGCGCCTCGCGCGTCTCAAGGAAGAACGCAGTCGATGACGAGCACCGCGCTCGCGCCTGACCGCGGACTCGCGCGCTGGTGGGTGTACCAGCGCGAGCGATTCCCGCTCGCCGCCCACGCGCCGCTGATCGCCGCATTCAGCTCGGCGGCGGTCTGCCTGTCGGCGGTGCTGCGCGGCGAACAGCATCCGCGCGGCGCCTCGCTGCTCGCCGCGTTCGTCACCGCGCTGTGCTTTTTCTTCCAGCTTCGCGTCGCCGACGAGTTCAAGGACGCCGAGGCCGATGCGCAGCACCGGCCCTATCGTCCGGTACCGCGCGGGCTGGTGACTCTGCGCGAGCTGGGGTGGTTGGGTGCGGCGGCGGCGGCGATCCAGCTGGCAGCCGCGCTCTGGCTCGACTCCGGGCTGGTGCCGCTGCTCCTGCTCGTCTGGGCGTACATGGCGCTGATGTCGAAGGAGTTCTTCGTTCGAGACTGGCTGCGGGCGCGGCCGGTGACGGTGCTGTGGACGCACATGCTGATCATGCCGTTGATCGACCTCTACGCGACGGCGTGCGACTGGGTACCGGCCAGCGCGCCGATCGCGCCGGGGCTGCGCTGGTTCCTCGTGGCGAGCTTCTTCAACGGGCTCGTCGTCGAGATCGGGCGGAAGATCCGCGCGCCGGAGATGGAAGAGGCGGGGGTCGAGACGTACACGGTGCTGTGGGGACGCGGGCGAGCGGTGGGCAGCTGGGTGGCGGTGATGGCGGTCGCGCTGGTGAGCGCGGTGCTCACCGCTCGGGAGGTCGGCGGCGCGCGCATGGTGCTCGCCGTGCTCGGCGCGATCTGGCTCGCCGCGCTCATCGCGGGGAGCGCGTTCGTCACGAGGCCGACGCGTGCCCGTGCGCGGTGGATCGAGCCGCTCGCCGCGACCTGGACGTTGGCGATGTACTTCGCGGTCGGCATCGTCCCCGTGCTCGAGCGGATGCCATGAAGGCGGTCATCTGGCCTGACGACGGCGCGAGCAGGGAACAACTCGGCGGCAAGGCGGGCGCCCTGGCGAGCCTCCGGCGGTCCGGGATCCCGATCCCCCCGTGGTTCGTGGTCGCGCCGGACGCCGCTGCCCGTGGGGGCTGGGAGAGCGAAGTCGCGGCGGCGCTCCGCCGGCTCGCGCCTAACGGTGAACCGGTGGCGGTGCGGTCCTCGGCCGGCGGGGAGGACGGCGTCGAGCACTCGTACGCGGGGCAGCTCGAGAGCTACCTGTTCGTGCGCGCCGAGGACGTCGCGGCGCGCGTTCGCGACGTCTGGCGGTCGGCGGAGTCGGCTCGCGTCGCGGCGTATCGCGCCGAGCGGCGGATCGGGGGCGCGTCGGTGCCGGCGGTGCTGGTGCAGCGGATGGTGGACGCGGAGAAGGCCGGCGTCGCGTTCAGCGCGGACCCGGTGAGCGGGCGGCGCGGGCGGTGCGTCGTCGCGGCGGCGTTCGGGCTCGGCACCGCGCTCGTGTCGGGAGCCGACGACGCGGACACGATCGTCGTGGAGCGGGCTGGGGAGATCATCGAGCGCACGACGGCGGCGAAGCGCGTGGCGCACCGGCGCGGGGCGGACGGCGGTGTCGTCGAGCAGCCGTTGAGCGCCGGGGACGCGGCGCGGCCGGTGCTCAGCGACGGCGAGGCGCGCGCGGTCGCGGCGCTCGCCCGCCGCGCGGCGCTGCACGCCGGCGCACCGCAGGACATCGAGTGGGCGTTCGAGAAGGGGGAGCTCTTTCTCCTCCAGTCGCGACCGATCACGTCGCTCACCGCGTTAGGCGATCCGGATGGCGCCCCGGCGCTGTGGGACAACAGCAACATCGCCGAGAGCTACGGCGGGGTGACGACGCCCCTCACCTACTCGTTCGCGCGATACGTGTACGAGGAGGTCTATCGCCAGTTCCTGGTGATCGTCGGGGTGCCGGCGGCGACCATCGACGACAACGCCGACGCGCTGCGACGGATGATCGGCCTTGTGCGCGGCCGCGTGTACTACAACCTCTACAGCTGGTATCGCGCGCTCGCCCTGCTTCCCGGGTTCCGGCTGAACCGGCGGTTCATGGAGCAGATGATGGGCGTGCGCGAGGGGCTTCCCGAGGCCCTTGCGGCCGAGCTCTCGGCATCGTCCCGCGGCGCACGCTGGCGCGACGCGTCAGGCGTCGCCCGGATGGCGTGGCGCCTCGTCGCGGCGAACCTGCGGATCGAGCGCTCGGTGCGCGAGTTCCACGCGCGCCTCGACCGGGCGCTGGCCGGCTCCGGCGTGCCGCTCAGCGACATGCGTCCCGACGAGATCGTCGCACACTTCCGGACGCTGGAGCGCGAGCTGCTGCGCAACTGGGATGCGCCGCTCCTCAACGACTTCTTCGCGATGATCCACTTCGGTGCATTGCGAAAGCTGGTGATGAAGTGGTGCAGCGACCCGGCGGGCACCCTGCAGAACGACCTCGTCGCCGGTGATGGCGCGATCGTCAGCGCCGAACCAGCGCGGCGCATCCGCGAGATGGCGACGATCGCGGCAAACGACCCATCGATCGTCGCGGCGTTGACATCCGGGAACGTCGACGTCGCGCTTGCGGCGGTGCGGCGCGCTCCAGCGCTCGCCGAGCGCTACGGCGAGTACCTGGCGCGCTTCGGCGACCGCTGCCTCGACGAGCTCAAGCTCGAGACGGAGACGCTCGACGACGATCCCGCGCTGCTCCTCGACGCGATCGGCCGCGCGGCAGCATCGCCGCCGGCGAGCACGGCGAGCGAGCGGGCGGACTTCCGCGGCGACGCCGAGCGCCGCGCGTTCGAGGCGCTGGGCGGGCATCCGGTCAGGCGCTGGATCTTCCGGAAGGTGCTGGGGCAGGCGCGCGGGCGAGTCCGCGACCGCGAGAACCTCCGCTTCGAGCGGACGCGCGTCTTCGGGCGCGTCCGGCGGATCTTCCTCGAGCTGGGGAAGCGGTTCACCGCGCTGGGGATGCTGGCCGAGCCGCGCGACGTCTTCTGGCTCGAGGTCGACGAGGCGTTAGGCGTCGTCGAGGGAACCGCGACGAGCGTGAACCTGCGGCCGCTGGTCGAGGCGCGACGGAGCGAGTTCGCGGACTACGAAGCGACGGCGGCGCCGCCGGATCGCTTCGAGACGCGCGGCATGGTCCATCAGGGGGCGCAGTGGGTGCTGGCCGCGCAGGGCGCGCCGGCGGCTGCCGAGGGCGGAGAAGCGCGCAGCGGAACCGGCTGCTATCCCGGCGTCGTGCGAGGCAGGGTTCGCGTCGTGCGCGACCCGCGCGGTGCCGAGCTGCACCCGGGCGAGATCCTCGTCGCCGAACGCACCGACCCGGGGTGGGTGATGCTGTTCCCCGCCGCGGCGGGGCTGCTCGTCGAGCGCGGGAGCCTGCTCTCGCATTCCGCGATCGTGGCGCGCGAGCTGGGGATCCCGGCGGTCGTATCGATCGCCGGGCTCACGCAGTGGCTCATGACCGGCGACATCGTCGAGATGGATGGCCGGGCGGGAACGGTGCGCCGCATCGGCGGCGGGGACGACCGTGAGGCCGACGATGCCGCGTAGGGAGCCCGCGTCACCGTTCACGATCCTGCGCTATGCCCAGTGCTGGGAGGACGCGGACATCCTCGTCGACGGGCTCGGCATCCGCCCCGGGGATACGTGCCTGTCGATCGCCAGCGCGGGAGACAACACTCTGTCGCTGCTGACGCGGTCACCGGCGCGGGTGATCGCGGTCGACCTGAACCCGGCGCAGATCGCCGCGCTCGAGCTGCGCGTCGCCGCCTATCGAACGTTAGGCCACGACGAGCTCCTCGAGCTGGTCGGCTCGCGCCGGAGCGCGCGGCGCGAGGCGCTCTACGCGCGGTGTCGCGCCCTCCTGTCCGGCTACGCACGCGGCTACTGGGACGGACGCGGCGATGCCGTTCGCGCCGGCATCGGCGGCGCGGGGAAGTTCGAGCGCTACTTCGCGCTCTTCCGCCGGTTCGTGCTGCCCCTCGTCCACCGGAAGCCCAGCGTTCGCGCGTTGCTGCAGCACCGCGACGAGCGTGGACGAACGCGCTTCTACGAGGAGCGGTGGAACACGCCGGCGTGGCGGATGTTGTTCCGCGTGTTCTTCTCCGAGACGGTGCTGGGAAGGCTCGGCCGCGACCCGAGCTTCTTCACCTATGCCGAGCGCAGCGTCGCGGACCACCTGCTGGAGCGGGTGAGACACGCGCTGACGGAACTGGATCCGGCGGAGAACCCGTACCTGCGCTGGATCACGATGGGCGACCACGACGGCGCGCTCCCGCATGCGCTGCGCGCCGAGAACTTCGACGCGATCCGCGATGGGCTCGACCGCCTGGAGTGGCACTGCCGGCCGATGGAGGCTGTGCTGCAGAGTGCGAAGGTGGAGCGGGTGGACCGCATCAACTTCAGCAACATCTTCGAGTACATGTCGAGCGAGGCGCACCGCTCGCTCCTCGCGTCGCTGCTCCCGCGGCTGCCGCGCGGGGCGCGGATGGCGTACTGGAACATGATCGTGCCGCGGAGCGGCGCCGCACTGATGCCCGCCGTCATCGCGCGGCGCGCGGAATCCGACGCGCTCTTCAGGCGCGACAAGGCCTTCTTCTACTCGGCCTTCCACGTGGACGAGGTCCTATGACGACGACCACCGGCGAATGGCTCTCGGCGGGCGCGATCGCGGGCTCGCTGCTCATCGTCCTCGTGGTGCTGCGAGCGATCGGGCGATGGAAGAGCGTCGACGGCGAAGTGCTCCGGAAGGGGATGCACGTGGCGCTCGGCGCGAGCGCGCTGACCTATCCCTGGCTGTTCCGCAGCATCGTCCCACCGATGGTGATCGGGGCGCTGACGCTGACGGTGCTGCTGCTGCTGCGCTACGCGCCGGGCGCGCGCCGCGAGCTGGGGGAGGTCGTGCATGGCGTGCACCGATCGTCCGAGGGCGATCTCTGGTTCCCCGTCTCGGTGGCCGCCGTATTCTGGCTCGCGTCGGGGAACACCGTCCTGTACGTGGTCCCGGTGCTGACGCTCACCATCGCCGACGCCTTCGCCGCGCTGGTCGGCTCACGGTACGGCCGGATGCGCTACGACACGATGGAGGGCGATCGCAAGAGCGCCGAGGGTTCGATCGCCTTCTTCCTGATTGCCTTCTTCGCGACGCACGTTCCGCTGCTGATGTTCACGACGGTCGGGCGAGCCGAGAGCCTGCTGATAGGCCTCACGTTCGGTTTTCTCGTGATGCTGCTCGAGGCGGTGTCATGGCGCGGGCTGGACAACCTGTTCATCCC
The DNA here is from genome assembly GCA_035551575.1 of Gemmatimonadaceae bacterium. Classification (GTDB taxonomy): domain Bacteria; phylum Gemmatimonadota; class Gemmatimonadetes; order Gemmatimonadales; family Gemmatimonadaceae; genus JABFXC01. Next base: position 15,063 of record DASZNJ010000166.1, on the reverse strand, counting down.
GGTCGGCGGGTTCTTCCTGCTGCAGAGTTACATGCCGATGCCGGCGCGGGCGCTGTCGCTGGTGCTCGTGATGACGGTCGCGATGTTCGTCGTCGTGATCGCGCTGCGCCGGCGGCGGACGCTGAGCGACGGTGCGGCGCTGGCCGCGGTGCTCATCGGCTACCTGACGTGGACGATTGGCGGATGGCGGTGGATCGTGCCACCGCTGGTGTTCTTCCTCAGCTACACCGCGCTCTGGCCGAGAGTGGAGCTCGTGAGATCCCGGCCCCACCGCCTGAGCGCAGTACTGGCGGTGCCGGGGTCAGCGCTGCTCTGGCTGGCGCTCGCGAATCGCCTCGGCGAGACGACTGCGTACTATGCGTACACCCTGACGCTCGCGGCGAACCTCGGCTTCGTCGGCGTCACCTGGTTCCGGGTCGCCAGGCCGCGGGCACGGGCCCGGATCGCGGTGCCGACGAGCGGGATCGTCGGGTGGGCCGCGCTGCTCCTCCCGTATCTCATGGTCGGTGGGTCGGAGGCGCTCATGCGAACGCTCATCGCGCTGCCGGTCCTCCTTGCCGGAGCCGCGGCTTACGTCGTGCTCGTACCGTGCGGGAAGCCGGGAAACCCGCACGACTGGACGAGCCAGGCAACGATCGGGCTGGCGACGGCCGCGCTCGGGGCGCTCTGCATCCCGTGACGACCGCGATGAAGGTCGTCATGCTCGGAGGGCCGGAGGAGATCGACCGTTGGGAGCAGCCAGCCGACTGGCCGCGCCTGACGGCGGCCGAGCTGATCTCGCACGCGCCGGACGCAACGTGGCTCGTGACGAACGGGGAATCCGTGATCGCCCGCGCGTCGGCGTGGTGGTCGGCCGCGCCCCCGCTCCCCGGAGAGTCGCTCGGCGCCGTCGGGCACTTCGCCGCGTCGAGTCGCGATGCGACGCGGATGGTGCTCGATGCGGCGAGCGAAGCGCTGCGATCGCGGGGAGCCACGCTGGCGGTCGGGCCGATGGACGGCAACACCTGGCGACGCTACCGGCTGGTCATCGATGCGGGGACGGAGCCGCCGTTCTTCCTCGAGCCGACCAATCCGCCGGAGTGGCCGCGATGGTTCGCCGATGCGGGGTGGAAACGCCACAGCGAGTATGTCTCGTCGGTCAACGACGACCTTTCTCGCGTCGACCCGGCGGGAGCGGAGAAGGTGCGCGCGCTCACGCAACGCGGCGTCGTGATGCGCGAGCTCCGTCTCGACGACTACGACGCGGAGCTGCGCCGAATCTACGCGGTGGCTCGGGTCAGCTTTGCCGGTGCGTACCTCTACACGCCGATCGACGAGGATGACTTCGTGGCGCAGTACGCCGCGGCGAAGCCGGCGGTGGTCCCGCGGCTGGTGACGATCGCCGAACACGACGGGATCCCGGTCGGGTTCTGCTTCTGTGTACCGGACGTGAACGAGCGCGCGCAGGGGCGCCCGATGCGCACGGCGATCCTGAAGACCTTCGCCGTGCTGCCGGGCTACACCGGCCTCGGGGGGGCACTTGCCGATCGAACGCACGCCGAGGCGCGCCGGCTCGGGTTCACGCGAGTCATCCACGCGCTGATGCACGTCTCGAACGATCGCTCGCGCGCGCTGAGCAGGCGCATCGCGCACGAGATCCGGCGCTACGCGCTGTTCGAGCGGCGCGTGCGGGAGCTCTGACGGGCCGCGATGGGGAACGTCGTCGAGCTGTTCCTCGCCCAGGCGAACGCCCGGCCCGGCGCGATCGCGCTGGTCGATCGTCATGCCGGGTGCGATCGCACGACTACGTTCGCCGAGCTCGAAGACCGGTCGGCGCGGATCGCGACCCTGCTCGCGCGGCGCAGCATCGGTGCAGGATCGCCGGTGCTCCTCATCCATCCGCCGACCGCGGAGCTGTACGCGGTGATCATCGCGCTGTTCAGGCTCGGGGCGATCGCGATGGTGGTGGAGCTGTCGGCGGGGTGGGGAACGCTCGCCGCAGCGTGCCGCGAGATGCCGCCCGCGGGGCTGTTCGCGAGCGGACGGGTGCTGCTCCTCGCGCTGGCCAGCGCGCCGCTGCGGAGGATCGCGGTGAAGGTGACATCGGCAGGGTTCGCGCTGGGCGCGGTGCGGCTCGCCGCGGTGCGGAAGCTGCCGCGGCACGAGGAAATTGCCGCCGCGAACGGCGACACGCCGGCGCTGGTGACGTTCACGAGCGGCAGTACCGGCGCGGCCAGGGGGGCGGTCCGCACGCACGCGGTGCTGCGGGCCCAGCACGACGCGTTAGGCAGCGTGGCCGCGAAGGCTGGCGAGCGGGACCTCGTCTCGCTCCCGATCGTCGTCCTGGCCAATCTCGGTGCCGGCGCGACGTCAGTCATTCCCGAGGGCGACCTGCGCCGGCCGGGCGCGATCGCAGCGGCGCCCGTGCTCGGGCAGATCGCGCGGAACGCCATTCAGCGGATCACCGCGTCCCCGGCGCTCGTCGAGCGCCTCGTCGAGGGGGCACGCGACGCGCGGAGCGGGACGCTGCGCGGCGTCCGGATCGTGACCGGGGGTGGACCGGTCTTTCCCGACCTCGTCGAGCGCGCGACGGAGCTGACCGGCGCCCCGCTGGTTGCGGTGTACGGGTCCACCGAGGCCGAGCCAGTGGCCCATGTCGCGAGTGACGAGATCGGTCAACCCGAGATCGCGGCGATGCGTGGCGGGGCGGGACTGATCGCCGGTCGCCCGTCCCCGGCGGCAACAGTTCGCATCGTGCCGGCGGAGACGGGCGATGACAGGCGGCTCGCTGCGGTGCTGCGCGGGGTGGCGAGCGTCGCCGGCGGGACGCGAGGCGAGATCGTGGTCAGCGGCAAGCACGTCGTGCCCGGCTACCTGCACGGACGAGGGGACGCTGAAACGAAGGTCCGCGTCGACGGCATCGTCTGGCATCGCACCGGGGACGCCGGCTATCTCGACGGCGGCGGTCGGCTCTGGCTGCTCGGCCGTGTCGCCGCGACAGTTCACGACGCGCGGGGCGAGCTGCATCCATTCGCCGTCGAGTGCGCGGCGCGCCTGGTGATTCCCGGGCGGCGCACGGTGCTCGCCGGGCATCGTGGCCAGCGGATCCTGCTCGTCGAGGATAGGCTCGAGACGAGGGAACGCCAGGCGCTCGACGAGGCACTGCGGTGGGCATTGCTGGACCGGATCATCGATGATGCGAAGATCCCGCTCGATCGCCGGCACAACTCGAAGGTGGACTATGCGGCGCTGCCGGCGCTGCTCGACAGCCTGCCCGGGTCTCCCGCCGCCTAACGGTCGGCGGCGGCCGGCTCGATCTCGAGCGAGGCGAGCGGCGTCAGCACCGGATCGAGCGAGAAGACGCGCCCGAAGGCGCGGGCGGCCGCGTCCTCGGCATCTCCCATCGCCACGGGAGCGCCGAGCTCGCGCCCCATCGACGTCATGTCGACGCCGGCGATCCCGCACGGAACGATGAGGTCGAAGAAGGAGAGCTCGGTCGTCACGTTGAGGGCGAAGCCGTGCCAGGTGACCCAGTCGCGGGCGTGGACCCCGATCGAGGCGAGCTTGCGCGGCGGGTGACTCGCGCCCCCGGTCAAACCCCGCGTCCAGACCCCGGTGTAGCCGGTGCTTCGCTCGCCGGACAGCCCGTGCTCGCCGATCGCGACGATCAGCGCCTCTTCCACCTGGCGCAGATACCAGTGGAGGTCCTGCTTGTGGCGCTTCAGGTCGACGATGGGGTAGCCGACGAGCTGTCCGGGCCCGTGATAGGTGACGTCGCCGCCGCGCTCGACCTCGAAGAGCTGCACGCCGCGCGCGGCGAGCAGCTCCGGCGCCGCGGTGAGGTTCTGCTGCTTCGCGGTGCGGCCCATCGTCACGACGGGCTCGTGCTCGACGAGCAGCAGCAGGTCCTGCGGAATGGCGCCGGTGATCCGGGCGCGGGCGGCCGCGCGCTGCAGCTCGAGGGCCTCGCCGTAAGGCATCGCACCGAGGCGGACGATCCAGAGCTCGCGCGCGCCGCTCACGTCAGGCTAACGGCGGCCGGTCACGCGTGAATCATCCTCCCTAGCGAGTCGAGCGCCGCCTCGGCGATCGCTTCCGACAGCGTCGGGTGGGCGTGGATCGCGAGGTCCACCTCCTCGACGGTGTACTCGTTGGTGCGGGCGACGACGAGCTCGTGGATCATCTCCGTCGCGTGGGCGCCGACGATATGCGCGCCGAGGATCTCGCCGTACTTCGCGTCGCGGATGATCTTGACGAAGCCTTCCGTCTCACCCGAGGTGCGCGCGCGCCCGTTGGCGGAGAAGGGGAACTTGCCGACCTTGTAGTCGAGCTTCTTCTCCTTGCACGCCTGCTCGGTGAGGCCGATCGACGCGACCTCTGGGTGGCAGTAGGTGCAGCCCGGGATGTTGGCGTAGTCCATGTCGTGCGCGTGCCTGCCCGAGAGATAGTCGGCGAAGACGATCCCCTCGCGTTCCCCCTTGTGGGCGAGCATCGGCGGGCCGGCGACGTCGCCGATCGCGTAGATGCCGGGCACCGAGGTCTGCATCTTCTTGTCGATCTTGACGAAGCCGCGGTCGGTGAGCTGCACGCCGGCCTCCTTGAGGCCGATGTTCTCGATGTTCGGCGCGCGGCCCGCGGCGACGAGCACGATGTCGGCGGTGACGTCGGTCTTCGTCCCGCCGGCGTCGATCGACATCGACACCGAGCCCTTGCCGACCTTGACGTTGCCGAGCTTCGCGCCGGTGAAGACCTTGATGCCGCGCTTCTTGAAGCTGCGCTCGACCTCCTTCGAGCAGTCGACGTCCTCGACTGGCAGCACGTTAGGCGCGACCTCGACGAGGGTGACGTCGCTGCCGAAGGCGTTGAAGACGTCGGCGAACTCGCAGCCGACGGCGCCGGCGCCGACGATGACGATCGACTTCGGCGCCTTCTCGAGGACGAGCGCCTCGTCGGAGGAGATGACGGTCGTCTTGTTCAGCTCGAGCCCGGCCTGCGGGAGCCCCTTCACGCGCGAGCCGGTGGAGATGACGAGCGCCTTCTTCGCCTCGTGCTTCTCCTCCTTGCCGTCCGATAGTTTGACCGCGACGCTCGTCGCGGGCTTACCACCTGCGCCCGGAAGGACGCGCCCCTCGCCCCTGATCCAGGTGATCTTGTTCTTCTTGAAGAGGAACTCGACGCCCTTGGAGTTCTGGGTGCTGACCGCGCGCGAGCGCTTCATCGCTACCCCGAAGTCGAGCTTGACCTCGCCGACGTTGACGCCGAAGTCGGCGGCGTGCCTGACGTGATTGGCCATCGATCCCGCTTCGAGCAGCGCCTTCGCCGGGATGCACCCCCAGAGGACGCAGGTGCCGCCGAGCCCTTCGCGTTCGATGACGGCGACGGAGAAGCCGAGCTGGGCGGAGCGAATCGCACCCACGTAGCCGGCGGGGCCGCCGCCGAGGAAGATCACGTCGAAGCTTGCCATTAGTCCAATTTCTGGAGTGCGGGAATGGTGCGGGCGACTAGAACACGAGCATCAACGGATTCTCGAGCATCCGCCGCAGCGTCTGCATGAACTTCGCGCCGACCGCGCCATCGACCACGCGATGGTCGCAGCTCATCGTGATCCGCATGCGCTTCTGCACGACGATGTCGTCGTCGACCACGATCGGCTTCTCCTCGACCGCCCCGATCGCGAGGATCGCGACCTCGGGCGGGTTGATGATCGCGGTGAACTGGTCGATGCCGAACATGCCGAGGTTCGAGACGGAGAACGTCGATCCGGTGTACTCCTCGGGCTTGAGCTTCCGCTCGCGCGCGCGCCTGGCCAGCGACTTCGCCTCGGCGCTGATCTCGCTCATCCGCTTCTGGTCGGCGTCGAAGATCACCGGGACGATCAGCCCGTCGTCGGTGGCGACGGCCATGCCGAGGTGGACGCGGTTGTGGTAGCGGATCTTGTCGCCGAGCCAGTGCGCGTTGACTTCGGGGTGCTGCGAGAGCGCGGTGGCGACGGCCTTCAGGACGATGTCGTTGAAGGAGACCTTGTATTCCTCGCCCGTCTCGAGCATCGCGTCGCGCAGCTCGCTCGCCCGGGACAGGTCGATCTCGGCGGTGAGGTAGAAGGTCGGGATCGGGCCGATGGACTCGGAGAGACGCCGGGCGATCGTCTTCCGGATCTGCGTGAGCGGCGCGTCCTCGAAGTCGGCATCGCTGCGCGGGCGAACCGGGGTCGCGGCGCGAGCGGCTGCCTGGCCACCGCCGGCGACGACGCCCTCGATGTCGCGCTTGACGATGCGGCCGCCCGGGCCGGAGCCCTGCATCGCGCCGAGATCGACGCCGCGCTCGGAGGCGAGCCGGCGCGCAAGGGGTGAGGAGCGGATGCGTCCGCCGTTCGCCTCGCTCGCGTCAGGCGCGGTGGCCTGCGCGCCGGGGCCGGGGGACTGCGGGGGCGCGCCGGCCGCCTTCTGCTGCGGGGGCATCGACGCCTCGCCCTGCGACTGCGCGGGAGTGCGCGGGACGCTCGACGCACCCGCGCTCTCCTGCGCCTTCGCGACGACCTGCTCGGCGGGCCTCGCGGCGGGCGCGGCCGCACCCGCGGGAGCACCACCGCCGGCGCCGGCGACCAGCGCGTCGATGTTCTCGTCCGCGCCGGCGATGACGCCGACCAGCTGGCCGACCGGAGCCGGCGTCCCCTCGGCGAGGACCTGCTTGCGCAGGACCCCATCGGTGCGGGCGACCAGCTCCATCACCGCCTTGTCCGTCTCGACTTCGGCGAGGGGCTCGCCGCTCTTCACGGAGTCACCCTCCTTCTTCAGCCATTTGACCAGACGCCCTTCCTCCATGGTCGGAGAGAGCGCTTCCATCACGACTTTGGTGGCCATTCTCGGATGCTCGGCGGGTGGTCGAAAACGTCAGGCGATGTACATGACTTTCTTCACGGCCGCAATCGCCTTGGCGAGGTCGGGCTTGGCGGCCTTCTCGAGCGTCTTCGCATACGGCATCGGGACGTCTTCCTGGTGGACGCGGACGACCGGGGCGTCGAGATCGTCGAAGCACTCGCGCTGGATGTAGTCCACGACCTGGGCGCCGACGCCGCAGACCTCCCAGCCCTCCTCGAGGACGACGGCACGGTTGGTCTTGCGGACGCTGTTCGCGATCGTCTCGACGTCCATCGGGCGGATGGTCCGGAGATCGACGACGTCGCACTCGACGCCTTCCTTCGCCAGTGCGTCGGCGGCCTGGAGCGCGACGAGGATCATCTTTCCGTGGGTGATGATCGAGCAGTGCCTGCCCTCGCGCTTCACCTCGGCCTTGCCTAACGGGATGATGTAGTCCTCGTCCGGGACCTCGCCCTTGGTGTTGTAGAGCATCTCGCCCTCGAGGAACACCACCGGGTTGTCGTCGCGGATCGAGGCCTTGAGCAGCCCCTTCGCGTCGTACGGCGTCCCCGGGGCGACGACCTTCAGGCCGGGGATGTGGGCGAGCCACGACTCCCACGCCTGCGAGTGCTGGGCGGCGAGCTGCAGCGCCGCGCCGTTAGGCCCGCGGAAGACCATCGGCATCCCGTACTGCCCGCCGGACATGTAGAGCGACTTCGCGGCGACGTTGACGACCTGGTCGATCGCCAGCAGGGCGAAGTTCCAGGTCATGAACTCGATGATCGGGCGCAACCCGACCATCGCCGCGCCGACGCCGACGCCGGCGAAGCCGAGCTCCGTGATCGGGGTGTCGACGACCCGCATCTCGCCGAACTCCTGGAGGAGTCCCTTCGAGACCTTGTACGCCCCCTGGTAGACGGCGACCTCCTCGCCCATGAGGAAGACCCGGTCGTCGCGCTTCATCTCTTCGCGGAGCGCCTGGTTGAGCGCGTCCCGGTAAGTCATCACTGGCATCTGTCTCGTCTCTCCCCTCAGGCGCTCGTAGTGGCGTGCTCGTCGCTCGTCGTCTCGACGAGCACGTCCCGATAGAGCGCCTCGAGCGGCGGCTCCGGACTCTGGTCGGCGAAGTCCCACGCGTCCTGCACTTCCTTCTTCAGGTCATCGTCGAGCTTCGCGACGTAGGCGTCGTCGATCTCGCCGGCCTCCTGCATCGAGCTGCGCAGCAGCACGATCGGGTCGCGGCGCATGTGCTCCTCGAGCTCGGCCTTCGAGCGGTACGTCCCGCTGACCGCGTCGGACATCGAGTGGCCCATGAAGCGGTAAGTCCGGATCTCGAGCAGCGTCGGCAGCTTCTCCTTCCGGGCACGCTCGACCGCCTCGGCCACCGCCTTCCGGACCTCGAAGACGTCCTGCCCGTCGCACTGCGCACGGGGCATGTTGTACGCCGCGCCGCGCTCGTAGATGTCGTGGATCGCCGACGCCCGCTCGAGCGACGTCCCCATACCGTAGCGGTTGTTCTCGATGATGTACACGACCGGCAGCTTCCAGAGGCCGGCCATGTTCAGTGCTTCGTGGAACGCACCGGTGTTCACGACCGACTCGCCCATGAAGCAGACGATGACCTGGTCGCCGCCGCGGTACTTGATGGCGAAGCCGACGCCGGTCGCGATCGGGACGTGCCCGCCGACGATGCCGTGCCCGCCGAGGAAGTTGTGCTCCTTCGAGAAGAGGTGCATCGAGCCGCCTTTTCCGCCGGAGCAGCCGTCCTGGCGGCCGAAGAGCTCGGCCATGATCGACCGCGCCGAGATCCCGCGGGCGAGCGCCTGGCCGTGGTCGCGGTAGGTCGTGATGACGTAGTCGTCGGGACGGAGGATCGAGAGCGTCCCGGTGCTGACCGCTTCCTGCCCGATGTAGAGGTGGCAGAAGCCGCCGATCTTGCCTAACGCGTAGGCCTCGGCGCAGCGCTCCTCGAAGCGCCGCTGGAAGAGCATCGAGCGAAGCAGCTGCTTGCGGAGCTCGACGTCACCGCGGATCGCGTCGGCGCTGGCGGCAGCGCCATTGCCGGCGGCCGCCCTGCGCGATGGCGCGGCAGCGGCCGTCGCCCCATTATCGGATTTCTTCCTGGTTGCCATGGTGTCCTGAATGATGGAGCCGGCGCGACCGCGTCAGACGCCGGCAGCCTGCACCTGCTCCCATGCATGATAGCTCGAGCGCACCAGCGGGCCGCTCTCGACGTGGCGGAATCCCATCTCCATCCCCGCCTCGTAGAGCGAGCGGAACTCCTCCGGGGTGTAGTAGCGGTCCAGGGCGATGTGGGCGTCGGATGGGCGCAGGTACTGCCCGAGCGTGAGGATGTCGACGTCGACGGCGCGCAGGTCGCGCATCGTCGCGAGCACCTCCTCGATCGTCTCGCCCATGCCGAGGATGATTCCGGTCTTCGTCGGGATGTCGGGAGCGTAGCGCTTCGCTGCCCGGAAGATGTTCAGCACCCGCTCATAACGGCCGCCGGGACGCGCCTTCTTGTACAGCCGCGGCACCGTCTCGGTGTTGTGGTTGTAGATCTCGGGGCGGGCATCGAGCACCGCCTCGATCGAGCTCTCCCGCCCCTGAAAGTCGGGAACGAGCACTTCGACCGAGCACCCCGGCAGCCGGTCGTGAATCTGCCGGATCGTCTCGGCGAAGATGTATGCGCCGAAGTCGGGAAGGTCGTCGCGGTCCACCGAGGTGATCACCGCATGGCGCAGGCCCAGCTCGGCGATCGCGGTCGCCACCCGGGAGGGCTCGGCGATGTCGTACTTCGGCGGCCGCCCGTGGGCGACCGCACAGTAGGCGCAATTCCTCGTGCAGACGTCGCCGAGGATCATGAACGTCGCGGTGCCGTGGTTCCAGCACTCGCCGAGGTTCGGGCAGTGCGCTTCCTCGCACACCGTGTGCAGGTCGAGCTCGCGCATGAGCCCCTTGAGCCGCGCGTAGGTCTCGCCGCCGGGAGACTTCACCTTGAGCCACGACGGCTTCCGGTCGGGAAGCGCCGGAGCGCGGTGACGGCCCATGATCTGGTAGAACATCTCGCCCATGTGGCGGGGAGTGCGGTTCGCGGGGCGCGCCGGCTCGCGGGACATCGCGGCGGACGCAGGGGGCAACCGATTGGAAGCCAATAATCTAGAAGGCCGCGCGGACAGGGTCTACCCGCCGAACCTGGCCGCGGTGAAGACGCTCAGGTCGAAGCCAGGATCGTCCCCGTCGATCATCGCCGCGAGGCAGTCGGCGGCGAGCGGGGAAACGAGCACCCCGTTGCGCGAGTATCCGCAGGCGTAGAGGAGCGTGGGGACCTCCGGATCGGGACCGAGGATCGGGTAGCCATCGGGCGTCATCGGCCGCAGCCCGGCTTCCTGCCCGGCGAATGCGGCGTCGGCTGGCCAGTCACGGAGCAGGGTGCGAACGGTTGTCGCGAGCACCGCGGCGGCCGCCGCGCTCGGGTCGGGGCTGAAACCCGCTTCCTCGGATGTCGCGCCCACGAGCAGCTTCGAACCTCGGGGGACCAGGTACCCTCCGGCGCCGAACACCACCTGCCTCAGGGGAACGTGGTCGGCGGCGACCGCGACCTCGCCCTTGACCGGACGGACGGGAAGGGAGCGAGGAAGGCCGCGCAGCTCGCTCACCCACGCCCCGCAGGCGATGACGACGTGGGAAGCCGCCGCGCGTGTTCCGTCAGTGAGCGACACTTCACTTCCGGCCGCGTTCACGCTCGTCGCCCCTGCGCGGATCACCGTGATGCGGGGGTTCAGGCGGATCGCCTGGTCGAGCGCGGCGCGCAGCGCGCGTACGTCGACCGCCCCGTCGCGCGGGTGGTGGAGCGCTCCGGCGACGGCGGCAAGCGCCGGCTCGAGCGCACCGACATCGGACGCGCCGAGCACCTCCGCATCGGGGAGTGCAGTGACCCGGGCCCGGAGTTCGGCGAAGTGCGTCTCGTTGAGCGCGAGCTCGAGCGCGCCGTGCACCATCGGGACGTCGCTGCCGGTTGCTTCACGCAGGCCGGCGAGAAAAGCGGGAAAACGATCGCGCGCGGCGAACATGAAGCGCCCGACGCGCCCGCCCTTGGGCCCGCGGCCGATCGATGGGCCGAGCACCCCGGCCGACGCTCGCGACGCCGCGCCGCGTTGATCGCTGTCGACGAGGGAAACGGTCCGCCCGCGGCGGGCGCACGCCAGCGCCGTCGAGATGCCGGCCAGCCCGCCCCCGACGACCAGGACGTCAGCCGTCTTCACCGGTTCGGCGGTTCGAAGGCTCTGGCGAAACTTCCCGGATGGGTGCTTCGTACAGGCAAACGTCCATCACGCGGGGAGCCCCCATGTTTCGCTCGGTCTTGACGCTCGGTGTCGTCGCCCTCGTCGGCATTGTCGCCTTCAAGTTGATCCTCGGCACTGCCGTCGGGCTGTTGTTCTTCCTGATCAGCTTCGCGATAAAGGCGCTGATCGTGGGCGCGGTGCTCTACTTCATCGTCGCGCTGTTCAGCCCCGACACGATGCGCCGCTGGAAGGAGCGGTGGTCCAGGCCGTAAGGAACTGCCCGCTCCCGACGGTCTCCCCCCGAGGAAGCCTCCGCTCGCGAAGATCGCGGGCGGAGGCTCTCGCTATGCGGGCTCGTCGATCTTCGACGCCACCGCCCAGGCGAGCAGGGGGACCATGATCTCGTGGTGGCCGGTGATCTCGTAACCCCTGCCGCCGTGGAGGGTGGGGCGCTGGACGACGTTCATGCGCGGTCGATAGTGCCGCTGCATGTCGAGGTCGCAGCTCGTGAAACCGTTAGGCGACCCGTCGCCGCTGAGGTTGCGGGCGATGGTCAGCGCCTTGAGGAACACCTCGGGCATGATCACCGCGCTGCCGAGGTTGAGGACGACGCCGCCGTCGTCGAGCCGGACGAGCGAGTGGGCGAGCCGGCGAAAGTCGCGATGGCTGGTGTCGCCGATCGCCGCGCCGCTGGCGGCGGGGTGCTGGTGGATGATCTCGGCGCCCAACGCGGCGTGCACCGTCGCCGGGACGCCGAGACGCCAGGCATTGAGGAGCACGGAGAGCTCGGGGTGGACCAGGTCCCCGGCATCGAGCGTACGGCCGACCGCTTCGCCCATCCCCTGGCCGGCCGCCATCCCGGCGATGAACGCGTCGTTCAGCTCGCGTCCCGTCTCCTCGGCCATCCCGAATGTCCCGTCGCGCAAGCCGGCCGCGACGTCCTCCGAGGTGCCGCCGAAGCGCGCGATCTCGTAGTCGTGGATCGCCGCCGAACCATTCATCGCGAGGTGCGTGATCACCCCGCGGCGCATCAGGTCGATCAGCACCGGGGCGAGCCCGGTCTTCACGACATGACCGCCGAGCATGACGACGACGCCGCGCTCGCGGCGGTGCGCGCGGACGACCGCATCGACGACCGCGAGGAAGTCGCGCGCGACGAGAACGTCGGGGAGGGCACGCAGAAACGCGCCGAAGGAGCGGTCGCTCCCCGGTGGGGAGGCGAACTCCTCGGCGCGAACCTTGTTCGGCCGGCGCGCGATCGGGATCGTGCGGATCGCGGAGAGGTCGGCCTCGCCGCGATCGGGGATCCCGCCTGACCCTACTGCGCCTGGCTCGGGGGTGGGCGGTACGATTTGAGGTACAGGTTGAGGGACCCGAACGACAGCTTCGACTTCATCTGCAGCATGATGTGGCGATCATCGTCCGAAAGCCAGACCTCGGCCTGCCCGTTCTCCGAGAAGATTCCCTTCGACTTGATGCTCGGCCGGATCACGATCGCATCGAAGGTTCCGGCGGGGACCTTGATCCGTTCCTTGCGCAGCACGGTGATCTTCACCGGGTTGCGATCGGGGCGGAAGTATCGATCGAACTCGTAGGTCTTCCCGACTTCGAGTGGAACGGTGCGGATGAAGTAGAGGAAGGAGCCGTCATCGAGCGGCTGGTCGACCGACGGCTTCTCCGGCTTGTCGTCCTCGATGTACGACGGACGCTCGGGATAGATCTCGAAGACACGCTCGCGGTCGCGGCGCCCTTCGTTGATGTCCTGCTTGTGACGGAGCGAGGAGAGGGTGGTGGTCTCCATCCAGCTCTCGAAGCGGTCGTCGACCTTGTAAAAGAACGTCCCGCCCTTCACGCGAAACATGATGTGCCAGGTCGGGCGGTTGCGAACGTTCTCGTTGCCGAGGACCTCCATCGAGCCGCTGCCGACGTGCATCGGGCCGAACTTCACGTCGTAGTCGAGGCGCTCCCCGACCTCGAAGGGCACCGGCATCGCCGCGGAGCGGATCGGCGCGGGGGCGGGCGCCTGGGCGCGAAGCGGGGCATGATGAACACCGAGCGCCACGGCGACGCTGAGCAAGCGAGAAATGTTGGTCATGGAGCTTGAGCTGCCTCCCGGCGCGGTTGCGGGGCGATCGTACGTGCCGATCGGCCGAAACGGTAGAGATCCCTGGCCACCGCCCACGGGCGGACCCGGCTCTCCCTGGTGCGGAGATCGTGCCGGGCTTCGAGGGGCGCGGTTTCGATGCGCCGCGCGAGGGGGGCTGTTCGAAGCAGGAGCTCGACGTTCCCAGCCCACCCGTCGTTGGCGATCAATCGGCCGTCGCCAAGCGACTTCAGCAGGTCGCGGACCACCGAGACGCGGTAAAGGCGCAGGGTGCTGAACGGGTCCGCAACTCCTGGTACCCGAACAAACGGCCTGATGATCCAGGGGGCGACCCGGCGGAGGTTCCGTTCGGGTCCCTTCGGGTACTGTTTGTAATCGTGCTCACCAACCACGATGTCGGCGCCGCCCTCGAACCGCTTCACCAGCTCCGGAAGGCTCTCGGGCTGGTCGGTGAAGTCGCCCTGCATCGTGACCAGCGCGTCGCGGCGCGGGTAGCGCGTGCGCGCGGATGCTTCACGGAGGAGGGCGTCCATCGCCGCCGCGTAGCCGACCTTCACCGGGCCGCCGAGGATCGTCAGGGGGAGGACCCTCGTGTACGGCTCGAGGGTGTCACGAGTCGCGTCGGTGCTGCCGTCGTCGAAGACGAGCACTTCGTACTCGCGCGAATAGTCCTGGAAGACCTTCCGGATGCGCCACAGGAGCACACCGACGGTCTCGGCTTCGTTGTACGCGGGAATGCAGAGGTAGAGCACAGTCGCTGGGTTCGGGAGTCGACCTGAATCTAGCGCCTCTCCGCGCCGCGCGAGCCGTGCGGTCCGGGTCAGACCCCCGCCGGCAGATGCGCGGCCAGCACGCTCCCGTACACCTCCTCCGTCCCGCGCACCATCGATTCGACGTCGAACTCCGCCGCGCGGGCGGGTCCGAGGCTGCCTAACCGCCGGCGCAGGTCCTCATCGGTGATCAGCCGCGCGGCGGCGCCGGCGAAGGCGGCGGCATCGCCGGCGGCGACGAGCAACCCGTTCCGTTCGTGCTGTACCAGCTCGACGAGCCCGCCGACCGCGAAGGCGACGGGAGGAAGGCCGAGCGCCATCGCATCGACGACGGCAGTCCCCAGCCCTTCAGCGCTCGAGGGATGCAGGAGGATGTCGAGTCCCGACATCGCCGCATGGATCTCGTCGACGAACCCCGCGCGATAGGCATCGAGCCCCCCGATATTGCACTTCCCGCTCGACTGGCCGCCGAGGAGGACCAGCCGCGCCTTCGCGCGCGCAGCCGCGGGGAGGCGCTGCGCGACTTCGGTGAGGAGCCCGATCCCCTTTTCCGAGGTCATCGCGCCGACGACACCGAGCAGCACCGCACCGTCCGGCCAGCCGCACTCGCGTCGCCAGTCGCGCGGGTGCGTGACCTCCGGGGTCGGCACCCCCGAGAACACGACCTGGATGCGATCGCGGGGGACGCCGCCGCGAGCCATGGCGTCGCGAACCGCGTTGGAGATCGCGATGAATCGCGCGACACGGCGCCCGTACTTGAAGCGCACCGACCTGGGAACGAACGGAACTCGCCGCGTGACGATGAGTGGGACGTGGGAGCCCAACAGCGCGGCGATGGCGATCGCGTGGCCGCGGGCATCGTGCGCGTGCACGACGTCAGGACGCCATGCGCGGACGAGGGCGCGGATGCGGCGAGCGGCGCGGAGATCCCAGTCGGCGCGCATCGACACCGCGGCGACGGCGATCCCGCGCGCGCGCAGCCGCTGCAGCAGCGGCGAGTCGGGGATCCCGGCGACGAGCGGCTCGTGCCCGCGCGCCCGCAGTCCCTGCGCGAGCAGCCATACCTG
>DASZNJ010000165.1:0-6576 GCA_035551575.1 Gemmatimonadaceae bacterium | reverse complement strand
TCAGGGGTCAGGGGTCAGGGGTCAGGAACGACGCTGACGCTCGTCCTTTGCGCCCTTCGTCGTTCACGCAGTGCCTGACAGCTGGCCCCTGACAGCTGACCCCTGACCCCTGACCCCTTCTACTTGACCGGCACCCCGTTCTCGTCGACCACCACCACCGCCCCGATCTTCGCCGCGCGGAGGCTCGGCTCGATCTCCTTCCGGTCGCCGACGACCACGATCACGAGCTTCGATGGATCGACGTACTTCTTCGCCGCGGCGTTGGCCTGGGCGAGGGACACGGCGCGCAGCCTCGCGCTGATCGTGTTGTAGTACGTCGTCGGCAGCCCATCACGGAGGATGGTGACGCCGGCGTTGGCGATCTGGTCGATCGTCTCGAAGTTCATCGGCAGCGACTTCGTCTCGCTCGACTTCGCGAACGACAGCTCGGCGGCGGTGAGCGGGCGGGTGCCGCGGACCTCGCGGAACTCGCGCAGCATCTCGACGAGGGCACTGTCCGTCTTCGGCGTGGCCACCGCGCTGCTGGCGACGAACTCGCCGGGCTGCGGGGGCATCCGGTACTGGAAGCTGGAGTTCGCCCCGTAGGTGAAGCTGTGCTTCTCGCGGAGGTTCAGGTTGAGCCGGCTGCTGAACGCGCCGCCTAACGCGGTGTTCATCAGGTCGATCGCGTAGTAGTCGGGCGACGTCCGCGTCGGGCCGACCGCGCCGACGAGCAGCACGCTCTGCGGCGAGCTCGGTCGGTCGTACAGGTAGACCGTCCCCGCGGCGGCGGTCTTCGCCGGCGGGATGTTGTAGCGCGCCTTGAAGCCGCCGGCCTTCCACTTCCCGAACGCCGCCTCGAGCTTCGCCACCGCCGCCGCCGGCGTGATGTCGCCGGAGACGACGAACTTCACGTTCTGCGGACGGTAGTACCTGCCGTGGAAGGCGACGAGGTCGTCGCGGGTGATCGCGGCGAGCGACTGCTCGTTGACGGCTCGCGCGTACGGATGCCCGGTCCCCCAGAGGACGTTGACCTCGACGCGCCGGGCGAGGTACTGCGGGTTGTCCTTGAGGCGCTTGATGTTCGCCAGGTTGTTCTGGCGGAGCCGCTCGAGCGAGGCCGCCGGGAATGCCGGGTGCAGCAGCATGTCGGCGAGCAGCGCGAGCGAGGAATCGACGTTGGCGGTGACCGTCGTGAAACCGTTGGGCGAGACGGTGTTCCCGAGGTCGGCGAACGCCTCGGCCAGCTGGTCGGCGCTGCGGGTGGTCGTCCCCTCGGCGAGCATCGCGGCGGTCAGCGAGGCGACCCCTTCCTTCCCCGCCGGATCGAGCACCGGCGCCGCGTCGACCACGACCCGCACCGCCACCAGCGGGATCTCGTGCTGCTCGAGGACCCCGACCCGGATCCCGTTCTTCAGGGTCCGCATCTGCATCGCCGGGATGCGCAGGGTCACCGGGGCGCCGCTCGGCGGCTTCTTCGTCCGGTCGACCTCCTGCGCCTGCGAGACGCGCGCCGCGCACGAGAGGAACAGCCCCACCGTGAAGGCGAGGAAGGCGCGCTGCCAGAATTCGCTGTTGATCTTCATGGCTTATTTGCTCGCGGGAGCTGCGGCCCCCGGGGTGACGTTCGTGTAGGAGAGCTGCGGATTCGCGATCAGGTCGAGCTTTCCGGCCGGGACCATGCTGAGCACGACGTGCGGCGCGGCGAGATACCGGAGCGCGACGCGGTGGACGTCGGCCGGTGCGAGCGCGCGATAGGCAGGGAGGTCGACGTCCGTCAGGTGCGTCGGGTTGCCGTAGAAGGTCTGGCCATCGAGCAGCTGCTCGGCCTTGTCGAGCACCGACTGCAGCCCGCTGATCGCGCTGACCAGTGTCGTCTTCTTCAGCCGCTCGACCTCCCGGTCCGTCGGGGGTGCCACGACCATCGACGTCACCACGCTGTCGACGAGGCGCTCGATCTCCGTCAGCGACGCGTTCGGCCGCGGGCTGACGCGGATGTAGAACTCACCGGTGTTCTCGTCCGAGCCGGCGCGCGCGTTCACGGTCGTCGCCAGCTGGCGGTCGTAGACGAGCAGCCTCGCGAGGCGGCTGGTGCGGTCGCGCGTGAGCACCGACGCGAGCCCCTCGAGAGCCAGCGCGTCGGGGCTGTCGATGCCGACGGTCGGCCAGACGAAGACGATCTGTGGAAGGCGCGCCTTGGTATCCTCGAGCACGAGGCGCTTGTTCGCGCTCAGCCGCGTCGGCTCGACCACCGGCCGGGTGATCGCCGGCCCGCTCGGGATCGGGCCGAAGTACTTCGCGATCCATGCCTTCGCCTTCACCGGATCGAAGTCGCCGACGATCGCGAGCGTCGCGTTGTTCGGCGCGTAATAGGTGCGGAAGAAATCCTTGACGTCGTCGACCGACGCCGCCGAGAGATCCGCCATCGACCCGATGACGCTCCACGAGTACGGGTTGGTCGCCGGATAGATGGCGGCCGGGATGATGTCCGCCTGCGACCCGAACGGCTGGTTGTCCACGCGCTGCCGGCGCTCGTTCTTCACCACGTCGCGCTGCGTGTTCAGCTTCTCCGGGGTGAGGACTGGAAGGAGGAACCCCATCCGGTCCGACTCGAGCCAGAGCGCGGTCTCGAGCTCGCTGCTCGGGACGACCTCGTAATAGTTGGTGCGGTCATTGGTGGTCGAGCCGTTGACGTCGCCACCCGCCGCCTCGATGAGCTTGAGGTGCTCGCCATCGGCCACGTGCTCCGACCCCTCGAACATCATGTGCTCGAAGAGGTGCGCGAAGCCGGTGCGCCCCGGCTTCTCGTTCTTCGAGCCGACGTGATACCAGAGATCGACGGCGACGATCGGCGTCGACTTGTCCTCGGACAGGAGGACGGTCAGGCCGTTAGGCAGGGTGTAGCGCTCGACCTGGAGCTTCGGGCTCTCGATTGGCGTCGATTGCGCGCGCGCCATGACCGGGGCGGCGAGCGAGAGGAGCGCGGCCGCGAGCTGCAGCGGACGGGCGGCGAGGGACTTTTGCATGCCGGGGGGCGAACTGGGGAGAAGAGAGGAGCGGCCAGGCGAGCGGGGTCCACGCGAGGAAGCGGCGCGGCACCGGGGCTCCGGGGATGACGAGCGGCAGCGACCCGCGGTTACGCGCGTCCCCACTGCTGATCCCGCTATGAGACACCGGACCCCCGCGCCATGATCCCGGGGACCCCCCGGCCGGTCCACCACAGGGGCGGATCCCGGGTTCTATCCTGCCTGAAACGCGATCAAACCACAGGGAACTGCCGCGAGGGCGAGGCTCGCGACGCCGGCCTGGACGTGCTTTGGGGCACGCCAGCCACGTTCCTCTCGCCCGGCCCCCTTGTCAGTTCACGAGTGGCTTACGCGGGACCGCGACCCATCAAACGCCACGGCAGTTCCCTGTGGTTCAAACCCGCTACTTGAACCGTATCCCGTTCGGGGCGACGGAACCCGGCTTCGGAGTGAAGGGCGCAGGTGCTGCCGGGCGGCCCTTCCCCGCCGGTGCTCCGCTGCCTCCCCCGCTTCGCGCCTCGTCAGGCGTGGCGCCCCGCTCGGGCTTCGGTGCCCGCGGGGTCCCCGCGTCGGCGCGCATGCTGAGCGCTATCCGTCCCCGCTCGAGGTCGACGCTCATCACCCGCACCGCCACACGGTCGCCGACGCGCACCACCTCCGCCGGATCGCGGACGAACTTCTCGGCGACCTGCGAGACGTGGACGAGGCCGTCCTGGTGCACCCCGATGTCGACGAAGGCCCCGAAGGCGACGATGTTCGTCACCACCCCCTCGAGCATCATCCCTTCACGAAGGTGCTTCGGCTCGGAGACGTCGGCGCGGAACTTCGGCGGCTCGAAGCTCTTTCGCGGATCGCGCCCCGGCTTCCGCAGCTCCGCGACGATGTCGCGCAGCGTCGGCAACCCGACGTCGGCGGTCACGTAGCGCGACAGCTCGAGCGCGTCGATCGCCGCGTCGTTGTTCAGCAGCTGCCCGATGGCGATCCCCGCGTCTGCGGCCATCCGCTCGACGATCGCGTACCGCTCCGGGTGCACCGCCGTCGCGTCGAGCGGGTTCGCTCCCTCGCGGACGCGGAGGAATCCCGCCGCCTGCTGGAACGCCTTTGCGCCGAGCCGCGGCACGTCGGCCAGCTCCGCGCGCGCGCCGAAGCCGCCGCGCGCGTCGCGCGCCCGTACGATGCTCTGCGCCAGCGTCGGCCCGACCCCCGCCACGTACGACAGCAGCGACGGCGACGCCGTGTTCACCTCGACCCCGACGCGGTTGACGACGCTCTCCACCGTCTCGTCGAGCCGCTTCTTCAGCCGCGGCTGGTTGACGTCGTGCTGGTACTGGCCGACCCCGATCGATTTAGGATCAATCTTGACTAATTCGGCGAGCGGGTCCTGCAGCCGCCGCGCGATCGATACCGCGCCGCGGATCGAGACGTCGAGCTCGGGGAGCTCCTCGCGCGCGACGTCGCTCGCCGAGTAGACGGAAGCGCCGGCCTCGTTGACCACCACCACCGTCGTGTCGCTGCCGGCCGGCGACCTGGCCAGGGTCTCGCGCACGAGCGCCTCGGTCTCCCGGGAAGCGGTGCCGTTCCCGATCGCGACCAGCTCCGCCCCGGTGCGCACGCGCAACCGCTCGAGCGCCGCGGCGAAGTTCTCCGGCTGGTGCAGGTACCAGGTGTCGATCGCCTCGACCGCCCCCGTGCGCGAGACCGCCGCCACCTTCACTCCGGTGCGGAAGCCGGGATCGAGCCCGATCACCGCCCGTGAGCCGGCCGGCGGAGCGAGCAGCAGCTGCTCGAGGTTCATCCCGAAGATCGCGATCGCCTCCTCGTCCGCGCGCGCCTTCAGCTCGAGCCGGAGCTCGACCTCGATCGACGGTGCGAGCAGCCGCTTGTAGGCATCGGCCGCGACCAGCTTCATCTGCTCGCGCGCGCCCTTCCCCCGCGAGATCTCGCCGTCGAGGCGCGCGACGATCTCCTCGACCGGTGCGGCGATCGTCCAGACGAGAAATCCTTCGGCTTCCCCGCGGCGAATCGCGAGCACGCGGTGCGACGGAACCGTGCCGAGCTTCTCGCTGAAGTCGTAGTAGTCCTGGAACTTCGAGACCTCCTGCTCCTTCCCGCTGGCGACCGTCGCGCGCAGCACCCCGCTCGACCTCGTGCTGTCGCGCACCCACGCGCGCACCGCCGCGTCCTCGGCGACGCGTTCGGCGAGTATGTCGCGCGCGCCCTGCAGCGCGCCGTTCGCGTCAGGCACTCCCCGTTCCTCGCTGACGTAGCCGGCCGCCGCGTCGATCGCCGCCGCGTCGGTGAGCGATCCCCCCCACAGTGCATCCGCCAGCGGCTCGAGCCCACGCTCGCGGGCGATCGTCGCGCGCGTGCGGCGCTTCGGCTTGAACGGGAGATAGAGATCCTCGAGCGCCTGCTTCGTCGTCGCCGCGCCGATCCTCGCCGAGAGCTCGGGAGTCAGCTTTCCCTGCTCGTCCACCGACTTGCGGATCGCCGCCCGACGCTCCTCGAGCTCGCGGAGGTAGTCCGCGCGTTCGCGCACGTCGCGGAGCTGCACCTCGTCGAGGGCACCCGTCGCCTCCTTCCGGTAGCGGGCGATGAACGGGAGGGTGTTGCCTTCATCGAACAGCGCGAGCGCGCCGGCGACCTGGCGGGGATCGAGCGAGAGCTCGGTGGCGACCTGCTGGATCAGCGACGGTGAGAGCACGGGGTGCAGGGGTGGCTGTGGGGGCGATGGAAATGCGTTTGACGCATGGAGGTGGCGCCCACCGGGGGGGGCGGACCGAACAGGGCGCGAAAGGTGGCCCCGTTCCGGGGCAAATGAAAGCCCTTGACTGGCACGCAAAAACGGCATCTCCCTCCGGTTACACCCATCCGACGTGGCGCGTCCTCTTCGAGACAGGAGAGCCAGATGAGCGAGACCGTCGCGGCGCGGTGGGAGGAGTACAACGAAGCGGGGCGGCGCTCGGTCGGTCTTGGCCAGCTGGCCGAGGCCGAAGAGCTGTTTCGAGCCGCCGTCCGCGAAGGCGAGCAGCTGGGCGCCGACAGCCCGCATCTCGCCACGAGCCTCAACGCGCTCGGGCAACTGCGCCTGCAGGCGAAGGATCTCGCGGAAGCGGAGCGCTGCTTCACCCGCGCCCTCGCCATCCGCCAGCAGACGTACGGGCCGGACAGCCACGCCATCGTCCCCTCGCTCAACAACCTGTCCTCGCTCCACGACGCCAGGGGCGAGACCGACAAGGCGGTCGAGCTGCTCAAGCGCTCGCTCGAGATCTCGGAGAAGGCGCTCGGCGGCTCGCACCCCGAAGTCACCGTCGCGCTGAACAACCTCGCGAAGCTGTACTTCAAGCGTCGCGATTTCTCCAAGGCCGACCGCGTCCTTCTCCGCCTGCTCGAGACCAAGCGCGCCCTCGGCAAGGATCATCCCGAGGTCGCGACCGTCCTTGGCTCACTGGCCAAGCTCCGGCAGGCGGTCGGCAAGCACGGTCCAGCCGAACAGCTCTGGCGCCAGGCGCTCGCGATTCGCGAGCGCGCCTTCGCGCCTGACGATCCGATCCTGGCGACGACGCTCGAG
>DASZNJ010000164.1:0-8723 GCA_035551575.1 Gemmatimonadaceae bacterium | reverse complement strand
CGGGCCGAGGGGCGGGTGATCTTCGTACCGCGCTCGGCTCCGGGGGACATCGCGCGGGTCCTGCTGCAGGACAAGGGTCGGTTCGCCCGCGGGGAGATCGTCGAGCTGGTGCGTGCCTCCTCCTCGCGCGTCGACCCGCCCTGCCCGCACTACACCGGGGACCGTTGCGGCGGCTGCCAGCTGCAGCACCTCGCATACGACGCACAGCTCGAGGCCAAGGGACGGATCATCGTCGACTCGCTGGAGCGGATCGGCAGGCGCACGGTAACGTTAGGCGAGGTACGGGCCGGCGCCCGCCCGTGGCGCTACCGGCGGAAGCTGACGCTGGCGATGCGCCGGCGGCGCGACGGCGGGTGGATCGCCGGGCTCCATCCGTACGACGATCCCGACGCCGTCTTCGCGTTAGGCGACTGCCCGATCACCGACGAGCGCGTGGTCGCGACCTGGAAGGCGATCCTCGCCCAGTCGCGGTTGTTCCCGAAAGTCCCCCGCCTGCGCGGGGCGGTCCGCCTGCTCGACGAGGGCGCGTCGTTCGTGCTCGAGGGGGGGCGGCAATGGCGCCACGGACAGGCGCTGCTCGACGCCGTGCCCGAGCTGCGCGCAGTGTGGTGGGCGCCGGAGGAGTCGCGGCCGCGGCTCGTCGCCCGGCGCGACGAGCGCGCGACGACGGGGGCCAGCTTCGCCCAGGTGAACGTTGCCGTCGGCGAGGCGCTGCACGACCACGTCGCCGCTCGCGTCGCGTCGTACGCGCCAGCCTCGGTGGTCGACGCCTATGCCGGCACCGGCGACACCGCGGAACGGTTCGCGCGATCGGGGGCGCGGGTCACCGCGATCGAGCTCGATCGCGAGGCCGCCGACTACGCCGCGACCCGGCTCGCTCCCCCATCGCGCTCGGTGCGTGGACGGGTCGAGGACCACATCGCTGCCGCGCTCCCGGCCGACGTCGTCGTCATCAACCCGCCGCGGAGCGGGATCGACGTCCGCGTCGCCGACGCCCTGCAGCAGGCGAGTCCCCCGCCTCGCGCGGTGATCTACGTCAGCTGCGACCCGGCGACGCTGGCCCGCGACCTGACGCGCATGCCCCGCTACCGCGTGGCCAGCGCGATCGCATTCGACATGTTCCCGCAAACCGCGCACGTCGAGACGGTGTGCGAGCTGGTCCCGGAGGCCGCATGAAGTACGTCGTGACGGTGAATGGCGCGAAGCTCGAGCTCGCCCTCGACGGTGGCACCGCTGAAATGGCGGGTACGAGCGCCCCGGCGCGGGTCGTCGACCTCGAAGGCACACCCGACAAGCTGGTCACGATCGGCGACGAGGTGCACCGCGTCGTCGTTCGCCGCGGCGATGTGCGCGGCCGCTACATCCTCTCCATCGACGGCCACCGTTATGACGTCGAGGCCCTCGACGAGCGCACGCACGCCATCCGCGAGCTGTCCGGGGCCCCGGCCGCGCCGACCGGTCCCGCACCCCTCAAGGCGCCGATGCCCGGACTCGTCGTCCGGGTGAGCGTCGCCGTCGGCGACACCGTGACCGCCGGGCAGGGACTCGTCGCGATCGAGGCGATGAAGATGGAGAACGAGCTGCGCTGCATCGCTGGCGGGAGGGTGAAGGCGGTCCACGCCGTCGTCGGCCAGGCGGTCGAGAAGGGGGCGCTGCTGGTGGAGATCGAGTAGGGGGCGAGGGCACGGCGTCCCGAGCCGCGCCTTCGCGACGGTTCCCTGTGTCCCCTGTGGTTCGATTGCCGTCGCACGACCTGCAACTGCAGTCGGACCACGGGGAACAGCCGAGCCATTCACGGGCTCGCGATCGCGCGCGGGCAGCGAGTCATTGTCAGGAGTTTGGCGGGTAGATCTCCCCCCGCGCGCCCCCAATCAGTTCGGCCGTCGCGCGAACTGCTCAGCCCCGACGGGCTGTCCTCTGCGAACCCTCTGCATCCCTGCGTCTCGGCGGCGCCCTTCCGCAGTTCTCCCGCCCTCGGCTCGCCCCGCCGCCGCCCAACGCGTCACGGCAGGAACGTCGTCCCTCCCGCCGCCACCTCGCCGGCGAAGGTGCTCAAGCCCCAATGGCCCCGGCCGCCGTGCAGGGGGAGGGCGACGAAGACGTTGTTGTCGCGGATGCCGGGGTTCAGGTCGAGGAGCACGGTCGCGGCATCGATCCGCCAGGTCGCCCGCCCGCTGGCGGAGGTGGCGGTGCCGATCCGGTCGGGAAACGTGCCGGTGAAGGTCGCGGTGCCGGTGCTGCCCGCGCAGTTCGAATCGGCGCCCCGGGTGGAGGGGGCGGCGAAGCTGAAGGTCAGCTCGAAGCGGCTACCCTTCGCCGCGGTGAGCTCGGGACCGGCGGGGGGGCGGGTCGTGTCGATCGTCGCCGCGATGTGTGCGGTGGCGGGCCCTCCCGAGCAGAGGGTGGCGAGGGTCGGCGGCTGCGTCGGGGCGCAGGCGAAGCAGACGATGGCAGCGGCGAACGGGGCGAGACCGCGCATGGGGTGTCGGCGAATGGTCGAATTGGCCATCCCCGAACGCTGGCGAGGCTCGTGTAAGCGCGCAAGCCCGGTCCGTTGACAACCGCTAACTCCTTTCGTAGCTTACTTGTCTGTCGAAAAATCCATGGAGCCTCGCCGCGCCGGTATGCGCGCCAGGGCTCCAGCCGAATTCTCTGGACCCTGTCATGAAGACTTTCACCGCGACGCCGAGCGACATCGTTCACGACTGGTACGTCGTCGATGCCGAAAACATGGTGCTTGGGCGCCTCGCCTCCCAGATCGCGAAGATCATTCGCGGCAAGCACAAGCCGACGTTCACCCCCCACATGGACACCGGGGACAACGTCATCGTGATCAACGCGGCGAAGGTCGCGGTCACGGGGAAGAAGCGCGACCAGAAGGAGTACTTCCGGCACACCGGCTACATGGGGCACGAGCTGTTCACCCCGTTCGCCACGATGATCGAGAAGCACCCGGAGCGCGTGATCGAGAAGGCCGTCTACGGGATGCTCCCGAAGAACGCCCTCGGCCGCCAGAAGCTGCGCCTCAAGCTTCGCGTCTATCCCGGCGCCGAGCATCCGCACGTCGCGCAGCAGCCGAAGACCTTGAACCTCAAGAAGAGCGAGACGAAGTAAATGGCCGAGAGCGATACGATCCACAGCATCGGCCGCCGGAAGGAAGCGGTCTGCCGTGTGTACCTGAAGGCCGGTTCGGGGAAGTGGGACGTCAACGGGCGGACGCTCGGCGACTACTTCCCGCGGCCCTCGCTGGTGTCGGCGATCCAGCAGCCGTTCACGGCGACCGACCTGCTCGGCCGTTATGACGTGAAGGCGAATCTCGAGGGCGGCGGCGTCACCGGCCAGGCCGGCGCGCTCCGGCTCGCGGTCGCCCGCGCGCTGCTCAAGATCGACGAGTCGCACCGCCGCAAGCTGCGCGACCTCGGGCTCCTCACGCGCGACGCCCGCGCGGTCGAGCGAAAGAAGCCGGGCCGTCCGAAGGCCCGCAAGCGGTTCCAGTTCAGCAAGCGTTAGGCAGCACGCGGACTCGCCGGCCACGACGGCCGGCGGTCCGCCATCTCTCACGCGCTCCGAGTCACCGTCGGGTGCCGGCTCCCAAATGGGCAGATCCGGTCGGCGGTGGCGGCGACAGGGCGCGGACGACACAAACCAGATCGGAGTAGTCTCGCATGGCCAGCATTACCCTCGAGCAGCTGCTCGCCGCGGGTGTCCATTTCGGGCACCAGACCCGTCGCTGGAACCCGAAGATGCGCCAGTTCATCTTCGCGGAGCGCAACGGGATCCACATCATCGACCTGCAGAAGACCCTTCGCCAGGTCGAGCTCGCCCAGAAGCTCGTCCGTGAGGTCATCCTCCGCGGCGAGAACGTCCTCTTCGTCTGCACCAAGCGCCAGCTCGCCGGCCTCGTCCGGCAGGAAGCGGAGCGCTGCGGCGCGATGTACGTGACCGAGCGCTGGCTGGGCGGCATGCTCACCAACTTCAACACGGTCAAGAAGCAGCTGCGCCGCCTCAAGGAGCTCGAGGCCGGCACCGAGGAAGGCGGCGGCTTCTCGAACTACACGAAGAAGGAGCAGCTGATGATGGCGCGCGAGCGCGACAAGCTCTCCAAGTACTTCAGCGGGATCGGCAACATGAGCCGCCTGCCCGGGCTCATCTTCGTCGTCGACTCGAAGAAGGAGCGCATCGCGGTCTCGGAGGCGAACAAGCTCGGGATCCCGATGGTCGCCGTCGTCGACACGAACGCCGACCCCGACCTGATCACGGTTCCGATCGCCGGCAACGACGACGCGATCCGTTCCGTCGAGCTGATCGCGAAGACGATCGCCGACACGATCGAGGAGGCCCGCCGCGAGGCGCCGGCCCGTGCCTCGGTCGAAGAGGGCGAGGAGAGCACCTACAGCAGCGACCGCGGGATGGAAGCCGCCGCTGGGGACGACAAGGAGAAGCGGCGCCGCCGCCCGCGCCGGCGCCGGGCGAAGCCCGAGGCGATCGCGGCGCTCCGCAAGGGCGCCGAAGGCGGCGAGGGTGGCGAGGGTACCGAAGGCGCCGAGGGTGGCGACGAGGGCGAGTCGGACGCGGTCTGAGTCCGGGACGGGCGCCGCGCGCGAGCCGCGCGCCCTGTCCTCACGCGGCACTTGATGTAGAATTCGTACGCCGCCGGCCGCTCGGTCGGCGGCGTTTCCACGACACAGCGTTTCGAGAAGGACGAGAATAGATGACGACCACGACGACGTTCACCGCGAAGGACGTGCAGGAGCTCCGCCAGCGCACCGGCGCCGGCATGATGGAGTGCAAGAAGGCTCTCGAGGAGACGAGGGGGAACATGGACTCCGCGATCGAGCTCCTCCGCAAGAAGGGGATCGCCAAGGCCGAGAAGCGCGCCGGCCGCGCGGCGAGCGAAGGCAGGATCGTCAGCCGCGTCAGCCCTGACGGGAAGACGGGTGTCCTCGTCGAGGTGAACTCGGAGACGGACTTCGTCGCCCGCAACGAGGGGTTCGGGAAGCTGGTCGAGCGGATCGCCGACACCCTCATGAACGACAGCGGCACGAACGAGGTCGTCGCCAGCGCCGAGGGCGCGCCGCTCCTCACCAGGCAGATGGGCGGGTCGACGGTCGAGGGCGCGATCAAGGAGCTGTCGGGGACGATCGGCGAGAACCTGGTCATCCGCCGCTACGTCCGCTTCACCACCGACGGCGCGTTAGGCACCTACGTCCACCATAACGGCAAGGTCGCCGTGCTCGTCGACATCGTCGGCGGGAGCGGCGAGGCCGTGCAGCAGCTGGCCCGCACCGTCGCCGAGCACGTCGCGGCCGGCGTCCCGACGATCCCGGTGTCGGTCGATCGCGACGACGTCCCGAAGGAGCTGGTCGACCGCGAGCGCCGCATCTTCACCGAGCAGGCGGCCGAGAGCGGCAAGCCGGCGAACATCATCGAGAAGATGGTCGGCGGGCGGATCGAGAAGTTCTACAAGGAAGTGACGCTCGTCGACCAGCCGTGGGTCCGCGACGACTCGAAGACGATCCGCGACATCGTCGCCGCCGCGGGCGCGGGGCTGAAGATCCGCCGCTTCGCGCGCTTCCAGATGGGACAGGAGTAAGGAAGCTCGTGGCCGAACTCCGCTACAGGCGAATCCTGCTCAAGCTCTCCGGCGAGGCGCTCGCCGGAGAGAAGGGGTTCGGCTTCGACTTCGACGTCGTGAAGCGGCTGGCCGGTGAGGTGAAGCAGGTGGTGGAGCAGGGGGTCAGCGTCGGCCTGGTGATCGGGGGCGGGAACATCGTCCGCGGCGCGCAGCTGGCGAAGGTCGGGATGGACCGCGTCAACGCCGACTACATGGGGATGCTCGGCACGGTCATCAACGGGCTGGCCCTGCAGGACGTGCTCGAGCGGGAAGGGGTCGACACCCGCGTCATGACCGCGATCCGGATGGAGGAGCTGGCCGAGCCGTACATCCGGCGTCGCGCGCTCCGCCATTTCGAGAAGGGACGGACGGTGATCTTTGCCGCCGGTACGGGGAATCCGTACTTTTCCACCGACACGGCGGCAGTCCTGCGGGCGATCCAGATGAAGGCGGACGTCGTCATCAAGGCGACGAGCGTCGATGGTGTGTACTCGGCGGATCCGAAAAAGGATGCGTCGGCGAAGTTCTATGCCGAGATCGGCTATCGCGACGTGATTCTCGACCAGCTCGGCGTGATGGACCAGACGGCGATCACGCTGTGCAGCGAGAACCGGCTTCCGCTGATCGTGTTGAACATCCACACCCATGGCGCCGTCGCGGCCGCGACCCGCGGCGAGCGCGTGGGCACACTCGTCAGATGAGCGCAACTACTCCAATCCTGAACAGCGCGCGGACCGCGATGGACCGCGCGCTCGAGAACACGCGCAAGGAATTCGCCGGCATCCGCTCGGGGAAGGCGTCCCCGGCGATGCTCGACTCCGTCCGCGTCGAGATGTACGGCCAGCAGATGCCGCTCAACCAGTGCGCCAGCGTCTCGGCGCCGGAGCCGCGGATGCTGCTCGTCACCCCCTTCGACAAGGGGCAGATCAAGGCCGTGGAGAAGGCGATCCGCGAGTCGGATCTCGGGCTCGACCCGGCGGTGCAGGGGCACGTCATCCGCGTCCCGCTCCCGTCGATGAACGAGCAGCGGCGCAAGGACCTCGTGAAGATCGTCCACAAGTTCGCCGAGGAGGGGCGGGTGGCGGTCCGCCACGCCCGCACCGAGGCGCGCGACAAGGTGAAGAAGCAGGATGGCATTCCCGAGGACGACAAGAAGCACTTCGAGAAGGACATCCAGAAGGTGCACGACGAGGCGATCAAGAAGATCGACGACCTGATCAAGGCGAAAGAAGCCGAGATCATGGAGGTCTGAGGCGCGCCGCCTGACGCTGACGATGACCACCGCCGAGCTGCTGTCGCGCGTCCGCCTGAGCGGCGCGGTCCCGCGCCACGTCGCCATCATCATGGATGGCAACGGGCGCTGGGCGCGCGAGCGGCTGATGCCGCGGCCGTTCGGGCATCGCAGCGGGATGAAGGCCGTGCGCGAGGTCGTCGAGGGAGCGATCGAGGCGGGTATCGAGGTGCTCTCGCTGTTCGCGTTCTCCCAGGAGAACTGGCAGCGGCCGATGACCGAGGTGTCGGCGCTGATGTCGCTGCTCGAGGAGTACATCGCCCGCGAAGCAGACGAGCTCGAGGAGCGCGGCGTCCGCGTGCGGATGCTCGGTGACCTCGAGCGATTGACGCCGCCGGCCGCCGCCGCGGTGGAGCGCGTGATGTCGCAGACGGCGCACAACGACAAGCTGACGCTGAACCTCTTCATCTCGTACGGGAGCCGCGCCGAGATCCTGCGCGCGACGCAATCGATCGCCGCCGACGTGGCAGCCGGGCGCCTGACGGCGGCGGAGGTGACGGAAGAGGAGTTCGAGAAGCGGCTGTTCACGGCCGGCTGTCCCGATCCCGACCTGCTGATCCGCACCTCCGGGGAGCAGCGGATCTCGAACTTCATGCTCTGGCAGGTCGCCTACACGGAGCTCTTCATCTCGCCCGTGCTCTGGCCGGACTTCGGTCGCCACCAGCTGTTCGAGGCGGTGGTGGACTACCAGGCGCGCGAGCGGCGGTTCGGGCGGGTTTCCGCATAGCCGTGTCCGAGCTGACGCGGCGGGTCCTCTTCTCGCTCGTCGCCATCCCGGTCGCGTTAGGCGCGATCTGGTACGGCGACTGGGCGCTGGCGGCGCTGCTGGCGATCGCCGCGGCGCTGGCCGCGCACGAGTACTTCAACATCGCGCGGGCCGCCGGGCACGAGCCGTTCAGCGTGGCTGGCGCGGCGCTCGCCGGGCTCATCCCGATCGTACTCCACGCGCGGCGGCTCGGGCTGTACCGCGGCGACCTCGCGACGCTGGCGATGGTGGTGCTGCTGGTCATCTTCGCCGCCTCGATCTGGCGGCGCTGGCCGGGCGGACGCCCGACCGGGGCGGCGGCGACGACCGCGTTCGGGATCGCCTACGCCGGGGCGACGCTCGGCTACGGCTACCTCCTCCGCTACCACCCGTACGCGGTCGGCCGCACGGCCGGGGCGGTGCTGCTCGCGTTCCCGCTGATCCTGACGTGGACGAGCGACATCGGCGCCTATTTCGCCGGCCGCGCGTTAGGCAGGCGGAAGCTGATCCCGGCGGTGAGCCCCGGAAAGACGTGGGCCGGCGCAATCGGGGCGCTGGTCGCGTGCATGGCCGTCGCATGGGCGTACCAGCGCTGGGTGCTCGTGCCGGAGGCCACGCTGGCGCTGCGCCCCTTCGTCCCCGCACTGTCGGCCTCCGGGGCGCTCGTGTTCGGGGCGATCATCAGCGGCGCGGCGCAGGTCGGCGACCTCGCCGAATCACTGATCAAGCGGGAGAGCGGGGTGAAGGACAGCTCGCACCTGATTCCCGGTCATGGCGGCGTCCTCGACCGACTCGACAGCCTGTTCTTCGTGCTGCCGGTCGCCTATCTCGCCTTCGACTGGCTGCTGATCCCCGCGCTGCGATGACCGCGCCGGGTGGCCGGCTGGGGGTCGCGATCCTCGGCAGCACCGGGTCGATCGGCACCACCGCGCTTCGCGTGCTCGCGCGCCAGCGCGACCGCTTCCGCGTCGCAGCGCTCACCGCGTTCTCGAACGCCGCGCTGCTCGAGGAGCAGGCGGCGGCTTTTACGCCTTCCTACGTCGGGCTGGTCGACGAAGCCTGCTGCCGGAACG
>DASZNJ010000163.1:0-2436 GCA_035551575.1 Gemmatimonadaceae bacterium | reverse complement strand
GACCTCGATCTCGACGCGGCGGAGCGGCCCGTCGTCGGCGAAGCGCACCGTCGCGTCGACGACCCGGCCGAAGCGCGGAGCGAGGCGCCTAACGAGGCGCTCGGCCCGCTCCCTGATCACGTCCGACACGGTCGCGTTATGCGAATGCAGCACCAGCTCCATCGTCGTACCTCCATCGGTGTGGCTGCGACAACTGCAACTACCCTCCCCGGGCGACGATATCCTCGAGGTGCCGCAGCGTCTCGCGGGCGGCGCGGTCCCAGGTGAAGGTCTCGGCGAAGCGCCGGCCCGCCTGCCCAAAGCTATCGACGAGCGCGCGATCCGCGGCGATGCGGCCGATGGCCCGGGCCATCGCGGCGACGTCGCCATGCGGGACGAGGAGTCCGGTCTCACCGTTGCGCACTGACTCGCGGATTCCCGGCGAGTCCGATGCCACGACCGGTGTCGCACAGGCAGCCGCCTCGAGATTGGTGATCCCCCACCCCTCTTTCGGCGAGGCGAAGGCGAGCGCCCACGCCCGGCGGAGGAGGGCGAGCTTTTCCGCCTCGCTGACGAACCCAAGAAACCGCACCCGCTCGCCAAGGTCAAGCGAGCGCGCCAGTGTTTCGAGCGCGGGACGGTGGTCGCCCGATCCCGCGATCTCGAGCCTCGCGTCGGGATTCCCGAGCGCGGCAAATGCGCGAATGACGACGTCGATTCCCTTGTACCGCTTGAGGCGGCCGAGATAGGCGAAGAGCGGACGAGCCGCGCGCTGCTCAGGGGCGGGCGTGTAGTAGCGCCAGTTGATCCCGCAGTAGATGACGCGAATGTCGTCCCGGGGGATGCCGCGCGCGGCGAGGTCGTCGCGCGTGCTCTCGCTGATCGCCTCGAACGGCGTGTTCCGGTACACGAGAGGGAACGGGCGCTCGGCGAGCCAGACCATCGTCGCGAGCGGGAGCGGCGCTTCCTGGAACACCGTCGTCCCCATCAGGTGCGGGACGACCGTCATCGTGCGCCGCGCGCCCCAGAGCGGCGTGAAGAGCGGAAGCTTGTTGACGTCCTCGATCAGGACGTCGTGCGCCGCGGCGGCAAAGTGCCGGCGGTAGTAGCGATGCGCGTGGAACTGGAAGGTGTACCGCGTGCCGACGCGGTGGACCTCGATGCCGTCGAGCACCGCGCGCGGCGGCGCCCCCTCCCACCCCGAGCAGAGCAGCGTGACCTCGTGTCCCGCCTGGGCGATGCGCCCGAAGATCTCGTGCAGGTGAAGCTCGGCTCCTCCGGCCTGCGGGTTCTCGCGGTCCTGCCAGTTGACGATCAGCAGCCGCACTGGCGCTCGCCCCCGGACACGCACCGGCGGGGCGGCACTAGAGCCGTCCCATGCGACGCGCCAGCGCATCGACGATGCCGTTCACGAATCGCGCGCTCTGTACCGAGCCGTAGCGTTCGGCGAGGCGCACCGCTTCCTGGATGACGACCTTCGGCGGCGTCTCGCCGACGGACAGCTCGGCCGCGGCGAGCCGGAGGACGGCGCGATCGATCGCGCCGAGACGCTCGAGGCGCCAGTTGGTGGTGACCGCCTCGAGGTCGCGGTCGATCTTCGCACCCTCGGCGATCACGACGCGCACGATCCGGCTCGCGATCGCCCGCTCCTCGGGGGGGACGGAGAGATCGTCCCAGACGGTGGTGGCGACGCGGTCGAGCGGCTGCCCGGAGCGCATGTCCCAGGCGTAGAGTGCCTGGAGCGCGCGCGAGCGGGCGCGGGACTCAATCCGCATCGTCGCCGCCCGCGTCGAGCCGGTCGAAGAGGTCGGCCATCTCGAGGGCGGCGAGCGCGGCGTCCCATCCCTTGTTGCCGTGCGCGCCGCCGGCGCGCGCCTCGGCCTGCTCGACGGTGTCGCAGGTGAGGAGCCCGAAGCCGATCGGCCTGTCGAACTCGGCGCTCGCGTCGGCGAGCCCTCGCGACGCCTCACCGGCGACGTAGTCGAAGTGCGGGGTCTCGCCGCGGATGACGGCGCCTAACGCGACGATCGCGTCGTAGCGGTCGCTGGCGAGGAGGCGGCGGACGGCGGCGGTGAGCTCCCACGCCCCCGGCACCCAGACCATGTCGATGTCGTCGAACGCCGCGCCGTGCCGCGTCAGGGCGTCGACAGCGCCGGCGGCGAGCTTCTCGGTGACATGTTCGTTGAAACGGCTCGCGACGACGGCGAACCGCCGCCCCGCACCGTTAGGCTCTCCGGCAAACTCGGCCATGCTCGTGGGTTCGAGGACGCGTAGTTGGCGCACGACGATCGGCTGTAAAATAGCGGGAAATGCGGCGGGGGAGCGGGTGAGGCGGAAGATAACCGGTCGGCTTTGGTGCGGCGCGCGGGGTGTTGCCGGTCGCGCCCGGGAGCGCTCCCCGGCTGCAGGCCGTGTTCGTATTGAACCACAGAGAACTGCCGTGGCGCCCTCCAGTCA
>DASZNJ010000162.1:0-2959 GCA_035551575.1 Gemmatimonadaceae bacterium | reverse complement strand
CGCCGGCCGGCGACCGCCGGCGACGTCCTGCGCATGCTGTCCGCAGGGGCCGCGGCGCCGCCGTCCCGGCTCCCGGTCGCCGGCGACGCGCTGATCGGGCGCGACACCGAGATCGCCACGGCGCTCGCGCTCTTCGACCGCGACGATGCGGCGCTCATCACCCTCACCGGCCCCGGCGGCGTCGGGAAGACGAGCCTCGCGCTGCACCTGGCCCACGCCCGCGCCTCACGCTTCGGCTGCACATGGTTCGCCGATCTCTCGCCGGTCCGCGAGCCCGCCGGCGTCGGGCCGGCGCTGTCGTCGGCGATCGGGATCGCCCGGCATGGCGACCGCGATCCGATCGAAGCAGTTGCCGCATCGTGCGCGGGACGCCGCACGCTGTTCGTGATCGACAACTTCGAGCAGGTGATCGACGCGGCGCCGATCGTCGCGCGGCTGCGCGCCGCCGCACCGGCGCTGGCGGTGCTCGTGACGAGCCGGATGCGGCTCGCGCTCCCCGGCGAGCACGAGATCGCCGTCGCTCCGCTCTCGATCCCCGAGCACGGCGGAAGCATCGACGCGCTGCGCGGCAATCCCGCGGTGCAGCTCTTCGTGCGCCGCGCGAGCGCGGCCCACCCCTCGCTGGTCTTCGACGACGACGCGCTGCGCGCAGCGGCTCATGCCTGCGACCGGCTCGACGGGCTCCCCCTCGCGATCGAGCTCGCCGCTGCGCGCTGTCGCGTCATGTCCCCTGGCGCGATCGCCCGCCGGCTCGATGAGGGCTTCGCGCTGCTCTCCGGCGGCGAGCGCACCCGGCCGAAGCGGCACCAGACAATCCGCCAGGCGATCGGCTGGAGCTACGAGTTGCTGCACCCCGAAGCGCAGCGGCTCTTCGTCCGCCTGTCGGTGTTTGCCGGCGGCTGCACCGTTGCCGCCGCCGAAGCCGCCTGCGCCGACGCGACCGCGAGCGCCACCGTGGTCGACTCGCTCAGCACCCTGCTCGATGCGAGCATGGTCGTTCGCGACGAGGCGCGCCCCGGCACCGAGCCGAGGCTGCGCATGCTCGAGACGGTGCACGAGTTCGCGCGCGGGCTCCTTCCCGCCGATCCGCTCGCACCGATCGTCGCGCGCCGCCACGCCGACTGGTTCGCCGACCTCGCGGCATCGCTCGCCCCGCGCCTCATCGGCCAATCGCAGCAGGACGCGCTCGCGACGCTCGCCGCCGAGCACGCGAACCTCTCGGCCGCGCTCGAGCACCTCCTCGCCGTCGGCGAAGTCGCCGCGTCGCTCCGGCTCGGCGCGTCGCTCTGGCGCTACTGGCTCATGCGCGGCCATCTCGTCGAGGGACGTGCCTCGCTCGCCCGCATCCTCGCCCTCGCTGCCGGCACCGATCCGTCGCTCGACGCGCTCCGCGCCGACGTCCTCACCGGCGCCGCGCACCTCGCGCAGAACAGCGGTGCGGTGCAGGACGCGGTCGCCGGGTTCAGCGCGGCGCTCGCCATCCGCGAGCGGCTCGGCGACCGGGAAGGGATTGCCCGCGCGCTCGGCGACCTTGGATGGATGCGCTGGCGCCAGTGCGACTACCCAGAGGCGCGGCGCCTCAGCGCCGACTGCCTCGCCCTCGCCCGAACGTTAGGCGCGACCCGCGTCGCCGCGCTCGCCCTCACCAACCTCGGTGCGACCGCGCTCTTCGAGGGGCGCTTCGACGAGGCCGCCGCCGCGCTCGCCGAGAGCGCCGCGCTCCGCGAGCAGGTCGCCGACCGGCGCGGCGTCGCGTTCGCCAACACGATGCTCGGCTGGGCGCTCTGCCGCGGCGGCGCCCTCGACCGCGCGACCGAGCTCCTCGATGCCGCCGAGGACACCCTCCGCTCGCTCGACGACGGACGCCTCGCCTGCCTCACGCGCGACGTGCGAACGGAGGTCGCCCTCCGCCAGGGTGACGCACACCGCGCCGCGCAGATCCTCGCCTTCGACACTATCACCGTCGCCAGCCGTTATGGCGACCGCTGGAGCGCGGCCCACGGCCTCGCCCTCGCCAGCTGGACCGAGCGCCTCCTCGGCCGTCGCGATGCCGCGACCGCGCGCGCCGCGGAAAGCCTCGAGCTCCGGCGCGCCGAAGGCGACCGCCACGGCGAAGCCGAGTGCCTCGCCCTGCTCGCAGCGATCGCGCGCGACGAAACCGACCCGGCGCGCGCGGCGGCGCTGCTCCGCGAAGCGCGGGCGATCCGCGCCGCGATCGGCGACCGCGCCGGGCTCGCCGAGTGCGACGATGCGCTCGCGTCGCAAGGGGCGACTGCATGACGACGCTCGCCGACCGGCTGCGCGACCGGTTCGGGGACATCGACATCTACCTCTTCGACCAGCTCCTGCGCGGCCGGATCACCGGGGAGATGCGCGTCCTCGACGCCGGCTGCGGAAGCGGGCGCAACCTCCGCTTCCTGATGCACGAGGGGGTCACGGTCTTCGGCAGCGACGAGAACGAAGCGTCGATCGCCGCGCTCCGCCGCACCGCCGCGCAGCTCGCGCCGGCGCTCGGCGCCGACCACTTCCGCGTCGAGCGCGTCGAGGCGATGTCGTGGGGCGACGCGTCGATGGACGCGGTCATCTCGAGCGCCGTCCTCCACTTCGCGCGCGACGACGCGCACTGGGAGGCGATGGTCGCCGGGATGTGGCGCGTCCTCGCCCCCGGCGGCGTGTTCTTCGCCCGCCTCGCGACCGACGTCGGCCAGCCCGGGCTCGTGCCGTTAGGCAGCGGCCGCTGGCGCCTCCCGGACGGCAGCACCCGGTACCTCGTCGACCACGCGCGCCTCGTCACCACAACCGGCATCCTCGGCGGCGAGCTGCTCGATCCGGTGCGAAGCTCCGTCGTCGAGGGGCTTCGGTCGATGGGGACATGGGTGGTGCGGAAGCGCTGAGACGTCCCGTCGGGGCAGCCGGCCCGGCGTCACGACCTGCGCCGCCCGCCGCGCGAACCGCGCCC
>DASZNJ010000161.1:0-16673 GCA_035551575.1 Gemmatimonadaceae bacterium | reverse complement strand
CCGGCGCCCCTCCCGCGTCGAAGCCCACCATCGCCGTCGGCGCCGACCACGGGGGCGTCGCGATGAAGAACGCGATCGCCGAGCACCTTCGCGCTCGCGGCTTTCCGGTCACCGACCTCGGCACCAACTCCACCGAGGCCGTCGACTACCCCGACTTCGCCGTCGCCGTCGCCCGCGCGGTCGCATCGAAGCAGGCAACGTTCGGGATCATGGTCGATGGCGCCGGCATCGGCAGCTGCATGGCGGCGAACAAGATCCCGGGGGTGCGCGCCGCGATGTGCTACGACGTCACCACCGCCGGCAATGCGCGCGAACATAACGGCGCGAACGTGCTCACTCTCGGCGGCGGGCTCCTCGGCACGAGACTCGCACTCGGCATCGTCGACACCTTCCTCTCGACCCCATTTGCCGGCGGACGACACGCCGTGCGGGTCGAGAAGATTGACGCCCTCGATCGGCGCGGCTAACCTTAGAGACGACACGCAGTTGCACGGTGTGTGGCCGGATGTGCGACGGCGATCACACCGCGTCGAGCCGGCGCCGGAGCCGACTGTCCCACGAGCGAATTCCGCCGACCGGGACTGCAGCTTTCGGAGCCGGCGTCGCATTTTCCCAGATAGATGAAACGCGAAGACGCCCTCGACTACCACTCGCGCGGACGGCCAGGCAAGATCGCCGTCGTCCCGACGAAGCCCCTTTCCAACCAGCGCGACCTCTCGCTCGCGTATTCGCCGGGGGTCGCCGAGCCTTGCCTCGAGATCAAGGCCAACCCGGACGACGTCTACAAGTACACCGCCAAGGGGAACCTCGTCGCCGTCGTGACCAACGGCACCGCTGTCCTCGGTCTCGGCAACATCGGCGCGGCCGCGGGCAAGCCGGTGATGGAGGGCAAGGGTAACCTGTTCAAGCAGTTCGCCGACCTCGATGTCTTCGACCTCGAAGTCGGCTCGGAGAACCCCGACGACGTCATCAGGTTCTGCCAGCTCCTCGAGCCCACCGTCGGCGGGATCAACCTCGAGGACATCAAGTCTCCCGACTGCTTCTACATCGAGGAGACGCTGCGGAAGACGATGAAGATCCCCGTCTTCCACGACGACCAGCACGGGACGGCGATCATCTCCGGCGCCGCGCTGCTCAACGCCCTCGAGATCACCGGCAAGGACATCTCGCAGATCCGCGTCGTCTTCTCGGGCGCGGGCGCGGCGGCGATCGCCACCGGCGAGCATTACATCCGGCTCGGCGTCCAGCGCGAGAACATCATCATGTGCGACCGCGCCGGCGTCATCTACCAGGGCCGCGCCGGGGACATGGACCCGTACAAGGCGCGCTTCGCGAACAGGACGGACGCCCGCACCATCGCCGACGCGCTCGTCGGCGCCGACGTCTTCGTCGGGCTCTCGGTCGCCGGCGCCGTGACGGGGGAGATGGTCGCGGCGATGGCCAGGTCGCCGATCATCTTCGCGCTCGCCAACCCGGTTCCCGAGATCCTGCCGGACGAAGTGCGCGCCTTCCGTGACGACGCGATCATCGCGACCGGGCGGAGCGACTATCCGAACCAGGTCAACAACGTCCTCGGCTTCCCCTTCATCTTCCGCGGCGCGCTCGACGTGCGCGCGACCACGGTCAACGAGGAGATGAAGATGGCCGCGACGCGCGCCCTCGCGCTGCTCGCGAAGCAGGACGTCCCCGACTCGGTGTCGGCGCTGTACGGGATGCGGTCCGTGAAGTTCGGCCCCGAATACCTCATCCCCTTCCCGTTCGACCCGCGCGTCCTGCTCTGGGTCGCGCCGGCCGTCGCGTGGGCCGCGGTCGCGACCGACGTCGCCCGCGATTTCATCGACCTCGACCAGTATCGCGAGCAGCTCGAGGCGCGGTTGGGCCGGGCGAAGGGGATCATGCGCGGGCTGATCAACCGCGCCGTGGCCGACCCGCGGGCCGTCGTCTTCCCCGAGGGCGAGGACGCGCGGATCATCCGCGCCGCGCAGATCTGCGTCGACGAGGGACTGGCCCGGCCGATCCTCCTCGGCAAGCGCGAGAACATCGAGAGCATCGCCGCGCAGAACGCGATCTCGCTCGAGGAGATCACGATCGAGGATCCGGTCACCTCGTCGCGCCGCGAGACGTACGCGCGCTACCTCTGGGAGCGCCGCCAGCGGAAAGGGTTGAGCCTGAGCGCCGCCAGCCAGCAGGTGTTGAACAACAACTACTTCGGGAGCTGCATGGTCGCCTGCGGCGACGCCGACGCGCTCGTCTCCGGTGTCGGCATGCACTACCCCGAGACGATCCGCCCCGCCCTCGAGGTGATCGGCGCGCACCCGAACGCGAAGACGGTCAGCGGGATGTACATGCTCGTCTTCGACAAGAAGGTCGTCTTCTGCGCCGACACGACGGTCAACATCGACCCGAGCGCCGAGCAGGTCGCGCAGATCGCCTACGCGGCGACGCGGATCGTGAAGACCTTCGGCATCGTGCCGAGGATCGCGATGCTGTCGTTCTCGAACTTCGGCTCGGTGCGCCGTCCGGAGACGGAGAAGATGGCGCTCGCCGCGCAGCTGCTCCGCGAGCGCGACCCGTCGCTCGAGGTGGACGGCGAGATGCAGGCCGACACCGCGCTCAACCCGCAGCGGATGAAGGAAGACTATCCGCACAGCGTGCTGCACGACGAAGCCAACGTGCTGATCTTCCCGAACCTCGCGGCCGGGAACATCGCCTACAAGCTGCTGATGCACCTTGGCGGGGCGACGGCCATCGGCCCGATCCTCGTCGGGATGCGCCGCCCGGTGCACGTGCTCGAGCGCGGCGCCGACGTGCAGGA
Organism: Gemmatimonadaceae bacterium; assembly: GCA_035551575.1. GTDB lineage: Bacteria > Gemmatimonadota > Gemmatimonadetes > Gemmatimonadales > Gemmatimonadaceae > JABFXC01. The sequence continues at coordinate 13,858 of DASZNJ010000161.1, read as the reverse complement.
CATCGTCAACATGGCCGCGGTGGCCGTGGTCGATGCGCAGGAACGAACGCAACCAGCGGCGAGCTGGCCCTACGAGGGCGCTCCCACTGCCCAGACGAACTTCTCGAAACTCTAAGAGCCGAATGGCCACGCAGACCAAGCCTAACGCGGAAGTGATCGAGCGACAGAGCAGGACCGGGCTGGAGGCGCAGGGGTTGGCGCCGAAGGGACAGGTGCACTGGAACCTCATCGCCCCCGAGCTGGTCGAGCACGCGGCACGCCGCGGCGAGGGGACGCTCGCCCACATGGGGCCGTTCGTCGGCGTCACCTCGCCCCACACCGGGCGCTCGCCGAACGACAAGTTCACCGTCCGTGAGCCGGGGTCGGAGAAGGACATCGACTGGGGGAAGGTCAACGTCGCCATCGAGCCGGAGAAGTTCGACCTCCTCCTCGCCGACGTGCAGCAGTACCTGAACGGCCTCGACGAGCTGTTCGTCGAGGACCTCTACGCCGGCGCGGACCCCGCCCACCGCCTCAAGGTCCGCTACGTCACGCCGAACGCGTGGCACGGGTTGTTCGTCCGCAACATGTTCATCCGCCCCGAGTTCAGCGACCTCCCGGGATTCTCGCCGAACTTCACGGTGCTTCACGCCCCCGAGTTCCAGGCGACCCCGGCGAAGCACGGCACGCGGACGGGCACCTTCATCGTGCTCAACTTCGCGAAGCGGACGATCCTCATCGGCGGGACGCGCTACGCCGGCGAGTTGAAGAAGGCGATCTTCACCGTCATGAACTACCTCATGCCGAAGGCCGGCGTCCTCTCGATGCACTGCTCGGCGAACATCGGCCGCGCCGGCGACACCGCCCTCTTCTTCGGCCTCTCCGGCACCGGCAAGACGACGCTCTCCGCCGACCCGGAGCGCGGCCTCATCGGCGACGACGAGCATGGCTGGTCGAGCGAGGGGATCTTCAACTTCGAGGGCGGATGCTACGCGAAGGTCATCAACCTCAGCCCGGAAAGCGAGCCTGACATCTACGCGACCACGCAGATGTTCGGCACGGTGCTCGAGAACGTCGTCCTCGACCCGATGACGCGGAAGGTCCGCTTCGAGGACCAGTCGATCACCGAGAACACCCGCGCCTCGTACCCGCTGCACTACATCCGCAACTATGTCCCGGGCGGGCGCGGCGGGCACCCCAGGAACGTCGTCCTCCTCACCGCCGACGCGTTCGGGGTGCTGCCGCCGGTCGCGCGGCTGACCCCCGAGCAGGCGATGTACTACTTCCTCTCCGGCTACACGGCGAAGGTCGCCGGCACCGAGCGCGGGGTCACCGAGCCGCAGGCGACGTTCAGCGCCTGCTTCGGCGCGGTCTTCCTCGTCTGGCACCCGACCAAGTACGCCGAGATGCTCGGCAAGCTGATCGCCGAGCACGAGTCGCGCGTCTGGCTGGTCAACACCGGCTGGACGGGCGGGCCGTACGGCACAGGGCATCGGATGAAGCTGACGTACACCCGGGCGATGGTCCGCGCTGCGCTCGCCGGTGACCTCGACCACGTGGCCTACACGACCGACCCGGTGTTCGGGCTGTCGATTCCCGTGTCGGTGCCTAACGTCCCGGCGGCGGTGATGAACCCGCGGAACACCTGGCAGGACGGGGCCGCCTACGACGCGCAGGCGAAGAAGCTGGCCGCGATGTTCGCGAGGAACTTCGAGAAGTTCGGCAGCAACGTCTCCGACCGGATCAGGACCGCGGGTCCGAAGGGCTGATCGGCGCTCCCTCGTCGCCCGCACGAAGCACCGCTTCCTGCCGCGCGATCATGCGGGAACCGATGCTGGCAGGATGGTGCAGAGAGGGGGCACAGGAATCTCCTCGCGAGAGCTCGCCGGCGGTCCTCATACGACGACCGGCCGCCCATCCCGGTCAGCCGCGACGCGATTGGGGGAGCGGCGTTCCGCGCTTTCGGTTGTCATCCCCCGGCATAGCTTTCCCCCATGCCCCCGACGATCGTCCGCGACCCGCTCTGGAAGAACGTCCGCCTCGACGACACCGCGCGGGCGCTGGTCGACTCGGCGCCCTTCCAGCGGCTGCGCTATGTCCGCCAGCTCGGCCTCGCCCACCTCGTCTACCCCGGCGCGACGCACACCCGCTTCGAGCACGCGTTGGGCGCGTACCACCTCGCCAGCCTCGCGGTGTCGCTGCTCGCCGACGGCGGCTTCCTGCTCGAGGTCGACCCGGTCGAGCGCGAGGTCGTCCGCGCCGCCGCGCTCCTCCACGACATCGGGCATTACCCCTTCTCCCACGCGCTCGAGGAGATCGGTGCGCCGCACCACGAGGAGGTCGCGCGCCCGCTCATCACGACCGGGCAGGTCGCCGGGATCCTCCGCGACGCCATCGCCCCCGACGCGCCGGAACGGATCATGGCGATCGTTCGCGGGGAGAGCATCTCGCCGCTGCAGGGGCTCGTCTCCGGGTCGCTCGACCTCGACAAGCTCGACTACCTTCGCCGCGACGCGTTCATGTGCGGGGTGCCTTACGGCGAGATCGACGTCGACCGGCTGCTCAACGCGATCGCCGTCGTCCGCGACCCCGATACCCGCGCGCTCACGATCGGCGTGGCCGAGAAGGCACTCTCCGCGCTCGAGTCGCTGCTCTTCGCGAAGTATCAGATGTACCGGAACGTCTACTGGCACCACACCGTCCGCAGTGCGACCGCGATCTACAAGCGCGTGGTCTCAGACGCGATCGAACGCGGCGCCCTTCGCGCCGGTGAGCTTTCCACCTTCGGCGACGAGGGGCTCCTCTCCGAGCTGAAGCGCCGCGCCCCGTCGCCGCTGCTCGACGCGCTCGTCGCGCGTCGGCTGCACAAGCGGGCGGTGCAATGCCCGGCCGCCGAGCTCCCACCGGGCGCGGGGGAATGGATCGCCAGCGATCACCCCCTCGTCGTCGCGGTCGAGAACCGCCTCGCCGCGGAGCAGAAGCTGGCACCGGGCTCGATCCTCCTCGACTACCCGGCCAAGACGCAGATGCTCGGCCTCGACATGCCCGTCGTCAGGCGCTCCGGTGCGGTCGTCCGCCTGACGTCGAGCGGCCTCGAAGGCGCGATCCACCTCCCCGCCCTCAGCCAGCAGCTCTACGCCTCCGCGCGCTGGCTCCGCGTCTTCGTCGCCGAGCGGATCGAGCTGCCGCGCAACGCGATCTCGGCGCTGGCCGAGATGAGCGCTGCCGACGTGCGGGCGAGGCTGCGCGGGGATGCGCCGCTGCTGGGGATGAGCTGAGGGCGCGGAGACCGGGTTTCTCGAGACGGGTGAAGAGCGCTGCGCCCTGCAGGCTCCGACGGTTGAACGCCGATTACGCGGATGTCGCGGATACTCCTCGGGCTGCCACGAGGAGCGCAACTGCATGGCCAGGGGTTGAACCACTGTTGCGCTACAGGGAACGGCCGCAGGGGACAGGCTCGGCACCGTGGGCGCGAAGGGCCTGGGCGGGACCGCGACCGGTCGGCCGGCGCGGCGGTTCTCTGTGGTTCACCCGCTGTCGGCACGAGCGCGCGACCCCGCTCTCACCCGTCCGCGACGCGCAGCGCCTCGCTCACCGCCTCCCCGATCGCCAGCGCGTGCCCGCTCGCGATCGCCCCGCCTAACGCTACGGCGGACGCGGCGATCGCGAACGCCCGCTTCACGCTCGCCACCCCGCGCACCGCCGCCGTCAGCCGCTTCGTCGCTCGCGTGATGCCGGCCAGCGCCGTCGCGCTCTCTTCTCCCGCCAGGCGAATCGAGCGCGCCGCCATGTTCGACGAGTATGTCAGCAGCGTCCATTCGTGCGACTCGATCTCGGCGCGCTGTGCCCTGCTCAGCTCCGTCCAGTGCGAGAATCGATAGCCGGCGAGGGCGCTCGCCAGGTCGGAGTACAGCTTCGCGATGCTGCGCGACTGCTCGGCGGTCATCGTCGGCATCTCCGGCTCCGTCAGAAGGCCTTGTTGACGCGCGCGATCGCGGCGTCGAGCTCGCGCGTGTTCGACACGATCGTGGCAAGGAGCTTCTTTCCGCCCAGATGGTTGCGCGCGTCGTGGAGCGCCTGATGCCCCCGCCCGACGGTGAGAAGCGCCTGGGCGAGTGACCGCACCGCCGCCGAGCGCTCCGCGAGCTGCGCCGCACGCTCGTCGTAGGCGTCGCGGACGAGGATCGCCGTCAGCGGCTCGGCACCCGAGTGCTCGGTGAGCGCGCCGCGATAGAAGCTCGTCTGCGCGGCGACGTCGTTCTCGAGCAGCTGCGTCAGATCACGCTCGAGCATGTCGTGCAGCGCGCCCGTCACGAGCTGCACGTTCTCGTTCTGCGCGCCGATCGCGTCGCGCAGCTTCGTGCGCCGATAGCCGTCGGTCGCGCGCGAGCTGGCGAACCTCGCCAGCCCCTCGATCGCCTCGACCTGCTTCCGGTCGAAGCCGCCCGCCTCCCCCACCGCGGTGCCGAGCGCGTCGACCCTGCTGTCGTAGTCGGTCAGCCTGTTCTCGGCGAGCGATTCGAGCGCGGCGAAGTAGGCCGACAGCACCCGGTTCGTCCGCGCGACCGTGCGCAGCGCCGACTCCCGCCCCGCGCAGGCGACGCGAACGCTGTCCTCGCCGTACCAGTCGCCACTCGCGCGGCGCAGGCGGTACGAGGCCGTGCGGCGGCAGCTGCTTGCCAGCGCGTCGGTGAGGTCAGGGAGCTTTGCCGTGACGAGGGTTGCCGACCGCGTGTACCGGGTCACGGCGGCGGGAGAGGCGCAGCCGGCGGTGAGGGCTGCGACGGCCAACGTCAGGCGGCGAATGCGCGCCCGGGGCGACGGGCGTGGTGCGGCGCGGCGACGCATGATGAGGTCCGCTGAGGGTCCACGAATGCGCAGCGCCAGCGCCGGCGCCGTCCTGCCGAAGAGGCGTGTCCTGATATGTCACGAACCCCGCGGCGGCGCAAGGTCGCCCCGCGCGACGTCAGCCCGTGCCCGGCCCCCGTTCCTTCTTCGCGCGCCCGTGCGCCTCGGCGAGCTTGCGGGCGATCCCGCGGTAGAACGCGGCATCGCCCGGCTTCTGCTGCGACTCGAGCGAGATCGCCGCCAGCTCGAGGGCGTAGAGGATGTTCCCGAGATAGAGCTCGGCGAGCGACCCGACCGTCTCGTCAGCCATCGCCGCCTAACGCGGGCGCCAGGCCGGCGCTTCGACCGTAGGCGAGGCGTCGCCGCTGTCCCCCGTGCCGCGGACCTGCACGAGGATCGCCGTGATGTTGTCGAGCCCGCCGCGGCCGTTCGCCTCGGCGATCAGCGAGTCGACGATGCGCTGCGGTTCGGCGCGCGCCGAGAGCAGCTGCTGCAGCCGGCGATCATCGACCATTCCCGTCAGCCCGTCGCTGGCGACGAGGAAGATGTCGCCGTCGCGCGTTTCGCCGGCGAAGGTGTCGGGCTCGACGTCGTCGCTCGCCCCGACGCAGCGGGTGATGACGTTGCTGTAGGGGTGGTAGCGCGCCTGCTCCGGGGTCAGGAAGCCGGCGTCGACCTGCTCCTGCACGTACGAGTGGTCCTTGGTCAACTGGCGCAGCGCGCCGTCGCGCAGGAGATAGATGCGCGAGTCGCCAACCTGCCCGATGAGGTAGCGGCGTCCGGAGATGATCAGCACCGACGCCGTCGTCCCCATCCCCTGCTTGTCCGTTTCGGTGACGGTCCGGTTGTAGATGGCGAGATTCGCTCCGCGCAGCGCGTTCATCACCTTGTCGGCGGCGTTGCGGTCGTGCAGGTCGCGGAGCGCGGAGAGCTGGTCGCGCAGGATCTCGACGGCCATCTCCGAGGCGACCTCGCCGGCGGCATGACCACCCATCCCGTCGGCGACGATGAAGATCCCGCCCGTTTCATCGACCTTCGAATGAAAACTATCCTCGTTTCCCGCGCGAATCATTCCCACGTCCGAGCGGGCGGCGACGACGAGCTCCACTAGCGCACCTTGAGGATGAAGAACGCGCCCGCCGCGACGAGCACCACTACGAGAATCCAGATCCACGCGGGAATTCCCCGTGACGACTGGGGACTCTCCGCCTGCGACGCGACTTCGCGCGACATCTTCTGCGCCTGCTCCCTGCTCAGCCCCGCGATGACGCGCGTTCCACTGGCGTCGTCGCGCGCCGCCTTGGCGGGGGTGAACGTCGCGCGGATCGCGCCGAAGCGGATCGACGACTGGCCGTTCAGCGCCGCCTCTCCATTGATCCGCTGCCCGCCCGCGTACGTCCCGTTGCTCGAACCCATGTCGACGAGATACCAGCCGCCCTCACGCTTCTGGATCTTGGCGTGCGAATCGGAAACGGTATCGTCGCCGAGGACGATGTCGTTGTGCGCGCCGCGCCCGACATGCGTCAACGGTGCGCGAATCTCGAATTTCGTGCCCTTCAGCGGCCCTTCGTTCATCAGTTCGAGAGTCGCGAGCGAGGGCCGGGCGTCAGGCGCCGCGGCGACGGGAGCCGACGCCGCAGCGGCCGCCGGAGCCGGCGCCGGGCCCCTCGCGGGCATCGCCTGCGGCGTCACCGCGACGTCCGCGTAGAAGCGGAACTCCTCGGTGCCGAGCCTGAGGACGTCGCCCCGGGCGAGGGTTCGAACCTTGGCGACCCGCTCGCCGTTCACGAACACTCCGTTCGTGCTGAGGTCCGTCACCGTGTAGCCCGCAGGGCCGGCCATCAGCTCCGCATGCCGGCGCGACACCTCCGGGGACGGCACCACCACGTCGCATCCAGCGTCGCGCCCGATCGAGATCCCTGTCGGGCTGACGATGTACTCGCGCCCGTCCACCAGCGAGACGAGGCGGCCGCCGGTCGCGGCGGTCGCCTTCCCGCTCCCCGCAGGGCGCGGCTGGTACACGTCGTCGACCTTGAGCCCGGCGAGTGCCTGGGTCTGCCCCGCCTTGCGGTCGTCGCCGAACAGGAGTTCGGCGCCGGCAACCTCGATCTTGTCGCCGTGGATGAGGGGCGTCGGATCATTCCCGAGTTGAACCCCGTTCACCGAAACCACGGCCTCGCTCGACGCCCGCCGGATGATCACGCTGCTGTCCGAGCCGGCCTGGAGCCTTGCCTGTACGCCGAGCGCGCCTGGGCCGGCAACTGCGATGTCGGCACCGGAGGTGCCGACAGTCGTCTCGCCAACCTTCAGCGGGTACTGCTTGTCGCTCAGCTGGATGTAGGGCATGCGGTGGATGAACGCCGACCGGGCACTCGGGAACGCTCCGAAGTTATCCCCCGCCCGTACCCCGAGCAAGCAGGATCCGGTGACGAAGCGCACCGCCGCGCTTCAGGCCAGCCCCGCCTGCAGTCGGTACAGGCGCTCGTAGAGCCCGCGCCTCGCCAGCAGCTCGGCGTGCGTTCCCTGTTCGCGGACCTCGCCGAGGTGGAGCACCAGGATGCGATCGGATCCGACGATGGTGCTGAGGCGGTGTGCGATCGCGATCGTCGTCCGGCCGCGCATCAGCTCCGCGAGCGCGCGCTGGATCTGCGCCTCGATCTCGCTGTCCACCGCGCTCGTCGCTTCGTCGAGGACGAGCAGCGCAGGATCGGACGCGATCGCCCGCGCGAAGGAGAGCAGCTGGCGCTCACCCACGCTCACCGATGCGCCGCGTTCGCCGAGCTCGTAGCGGTACCCGCCGGGGAGCCGCTGCACGACGCGATCGGCGCCGACGCGGGTGGCCGCCGCGACGACCTGCTCGTCGCTCAACGGTGCGCTGAGGCGGATGTTGGTCGCGACGTCGCCAGCGAACAGGAAGATGTCCTGCTGCACGTAACCCACGAGCTCGCGCAGCTCCTCGAGGGGCATCTCCCGGATGTCCACCCCGTCCACCGTTATGCGGCCGCGTTGCGGCTCGTAGAAGCGCAGCAGCAGGCTGACGATCGTCGTCTTCCCCGCCCCCGTATGCCCGACGATCGCCAGCGTCTCGCCGCGCGCCACGCGGAAGCTCACCCCCTTGAGCACCCACTCGGGTTCCTGGTAGGCGAACCAGACGTCCTCGAACCGTACCTCGACTCCCCGCCGCACCTCGCCACTCTTTGCGATGGGGACAGGAGCGATCGCCGCGGCCGCCCCTCGGGTCGTGGCGGTGCCGAGTGCAGCGGGGGTGTCGAGCAGGGTGAAGATCCGCTCCGACGCGGCCATCGCCTGCTGCAGGATGTTGTACTTCTCGGAGAGGTCCTGCAGTGGCTGGAAGAACCGGCGCAGCAGCTGAAGGAACGCGGCGACCGTGCCCACCGTGAGTGCCCCGATTCCGACACGGTGCGCCCCGGCGACGACGAGGATCGCCAGCGCGATCGTCGTCAGCAGCTCGATCGCCGGGAAATACAGGGCATAGACGGTGATCGACGCGAGGTTGGCGTCGAGATGGTCGCGGTTCAGGCGGTCGAAGCGCCCTGCCTCGTCGCGCTCGCGCCCGAACAGCTGCACGACGCGCATCCCCGTGATGCGCTCCTGGAGGAACGCGTTGATCCGCGCGATGCGCGTGCGCACTTCGCGGTACGACTCGCGCACCGACTTGCGAAACAGGTGTGAGACGAGGAACACGAACGGGATCGTCGCGAATCCCGCCACGGCGAGCCGCCAATCGACCCAGACCATCGCGATGCTGATCGCGACGAGGGTGAAGAGGTCGCCGAGCCCCGACACGACACCGGCGGTGAACAGCTCGTTCAACGACTCGACGTCGGTTGTCACCCGGGTGATCAGCCGCCCGACCGGGTTCCGGTCAAAGAACGGAATGGGCAGCCGCTGCAGGTGCGCGAACAGTTCTCCCCGAAGGTCGTGCATCACCCGCTGCCCCAGCAGTGCCGTCAGGATCGTCTCGCCGTACGAGCAGGCGAACTGCGCGACCAGGGCGAAGGCGAGGAGGATCACCGACGTCTTCACCAGCGCGAGGTCGCGTGCCGGGACCGCCACGTCGATCACCCGTTTCGTCAGCAGCGGGCCGACCAGCTGCAATCCCCCTTCGGTGAAGAGGAAGAAGAGCGCACCCGCGACCAGCGTCCGGTAGGGTCTGACGTAGGTGAGGAGGCGGCGCATGAGGCGCCCATCGTACGCCTTGCCGAGGACGTCCTCCTCGTGGATGCTCTGCTCCGTCATGTCGGCGCGGTCATGTCGGCGAATGCTAGTCGCCGGGCTCGCGCACGGTCAACGCGCGTCCGGACGGGGACCGGGAATGCCCGTTCCGGACTCGACCACAGTCCAATGTTCACGCCGCTGGCACCCGGGTTGCGATAGCAACTCGCGCAACCCCCAACCCTTTGGAGGCAACATGGGATTCATTGCTTGGATCGTCCTCGGTTTGATCGCGGGTGCGATCGCCAAGGCGATCATGCCGGGCCGGGATCCGGGCGGCGTCATCGTGACGATCCTCATCGGTATCGTCGGCGCCTTCATCGGCGGCTTCCTCGGGAACATGGTCACGGGAAGCGGAGTGAGTGGGCTGAACCTGTGGAGCATCATCCTCTCGATCGTCGGCGCGATGCTTCTGCTCTGGATCTATCGCCTGACGACGCGCGGCCGTCACACCACGGTCTGACTTTGAATGGCAATGCGCGCCGCGACGCCGCGGCGCGCATTGCTGCGTGGGGGACCAAGTGCCATTGATTCTCTACTGGGTGCTGCTCGGCCTCGTCGCCGGCGCGCTCGCCAAGTTCATCATGCCCGGCCGCGATCCCGCCGGCTGCATCTTCACGATCATCCTCGGCGTCATCGGCGCCGTGGTCGGCGGGTGGGTCGGCACCTACTTCGGCTGGGGCCACGTCACGGTCGGGACCCTCGACCTCCGCTCGATCGGCATCGCCACCTTCGGGGCTTTCATCCTCCTCGCCATCGGCCGCCTCTTCCGGCGCGGGCGGTAGCCGCACCCGGTCCTTCACCCGAAGGAACCCCGCAGACGCGCGCGCGAGCCCTTATCTTTCGCAGACGATGAAATCGATCGTCGTCCGCGGCGCGCGCCAGCACAACCTGAAGGGGTTCGACGTCGAGATTCCCCGGCGCTCCTTCACCGTGATCACCGGTCCGTCGGGATCGGGGAAATCCTCGCTCGCGTTCGACACCCTCTACGCCGAAGGCCAGCGCCGCTACGTCGAGTCGCTTTCCGCGTACGCGAGGCAGTTCCTCGAGCGGATGGAGAAGCCGCTCGTCGATTCGATCGAAGGGCTCGCGCCCGCGGTCGCGATCGAACAGAAGAACCCGACCAGGACCTCGCGCTCGACCGTCGGCACGGCGACCGAGATCTACGACTACATGCGGCTCCTCTGGGCGCGCGTCGGCCACACGACGTGCCCGAAGTGCGGCCGCGAGATGAAGCCCGACACTGTGCAGAGCGCGACCGACGCGCTGCTCAGGCTTCCCGCCGGGACGCGCTTCTCGGTCACCTTCCCGCTCCGGCTCTCCGACCAGGTCACCCACGAAGTCGTCGTCGAGAACCTCCGGGCGCAGGGCTTCCTCCGCGTCGTCCTCGACGGCGTGACGAAGCACCTCGACGAGCTCGCGACCGAGCCGGTGGACGTCACCTTCGCGAAGGAGCTGCTCGTCGTCGTCGACCGCCTCGCGGCCGGCCCGGAGTTTACCGGGCGCATCGCCGACGCGTTAGGCACCGCCTTTCGCGAGGGCTACGGGGACGCGGTCGCCCTCGTCGCCGATGGCCAGAGGCTCCGGTTCACGGAACGCTTCGAGTGCCCCTACGATCACACCACCGCGCCGGCGCCGACGCCGCAGCTGTTCTCGTTCAACAACCCGCGCGGCGCCTGCGAGACCTGCAACGGCTTCGGCGCGGTGCTCGAGTACGACGAATCGCTCGTCGTGCCCTACCCCGAGCGCTCGCTGCGCGAGGGCGCGATCGCCCCGTGGACGATGCCCCGCTACGAGGGGAAGCGCCGCGCCCTCGCCGAGTTCGCGAAGCGCGAGCGGATCTCGATGGATGACCCGTGGAGCGAGCTCCCGGCGGCCGCACGCGAGAAGCTGCTCCGCTCGAAGTCGCGCGGCTTCACCGGCATACTCCCCTTCCTCGCGGCGCTCGAGGAGAAGCGCTACAAGCAGTACATCCGCGTCTTCCTCCGCCAGTACCAGACCGCGAACCAATGCCGGGACTGCCGCGGCACGAAGCTGAAGCCCGAAGCGCTGAACGTGAAGATCGCCGGGCGCGACATCGCCGCGGTCAGCGCGCTTCCCGTCGAGGAGCTGCTCCCCTGGCTGGCCAGCGTCCCTCTCACCGAGTTCGAGCACGGTGTCGCCGCGCACGTGCTCAGCGAGGCGCGCGACCGCGTCCAGTTCCTCTGCGACGTCGGGCTCGGCTACCTCTCGCTCGACCGCGCCGCGCGCACGCTCTCCGGCGGCGAGGCACAGCGCATCGGGCTCGCCAACTCCCTGGGCGCGCACCTCGTCGACACGCTCTACGTCCTCGACGAGCCGTCGATCGGGCTGCACTCGCGCGACATGGACCGCCTGCTCAAGCTCCTCCAGCGGCTGCGGAGCGGCGGCAACACCGTGCTCGTCGTCGAGCACGACATCGACGCGATCCGGGCCGCCGACTACATGGTGGAGCTGGGGCCCGGCGCCGGCGAACACGGCGGACACCTCGTCTTCACCGGCCCGATCTCGCGCGCCGCGGAGAGCCCGCTCACCGGCAAGTACCTCACCGGCGAGCGCTCGATCCCGATCCCCGCCGAGCGGCGCCGGCTCGGGCCCCGCTGGCTCACCCTCAGCGGCGCGCGCGAGCACAACCTGAAGGACGTCGACGTCCGCATACCGTTAGGCACGGTCACCGCCGTCACCGGCGTCTCCGGCTCCGGCAAGAGCACCCTCGTCCACGACGTGCTCTATCGCGCGCTCGAGCACCGCCTCCACGGCGAGCACTCGGCCAAGCAGCACCTCGGCGAGCGCGTCGGCGCGTACCGCGAGCTCACCGGCACCGAGGGGATCGACGACGTCGTGCTGGTCGACCAGGAGCCGATCGGGCGCTCCCCGCGCTCGAACCCGGTGACCTACGTGAAGGCGTTCGACGAGATCCGACGCATCTTCGCCGACGCACCGCTCTCCCGGCAGCGCGGCTTCAGCGCCGGCACCTTCAGCTTCAACGTGAAGGGCGGCCGCTGCGAGAACTGCGAGGGGGCGGGCTACCTCGAGGTCGAGATGGTGTTCATGGCCGACGTCTTCGTCCCCTGTGACGCCTGCGGCGGCAGGCGCTTCCGCGAGGACGTGCTCGAGGTCCGCGTCAACGGCAGGAACATCTACGAGGTCCTCGCGCTCACCGTCGACCAGGCCATCCGCTTCTTCCCGCGGGAGGAGAAGCTCGGCCAGTCGCTCTGGCAGCTGCAGCAGGTCGGGCTCGGCTATCTCACCCTCGGCCAGCCGGCGACGACCCTCAGCGGCGGCGAGGCGCAGCGCCTCAAGGTCGCGCGCGAGCTCGCCCTCGCGACGAAGAAGTCGGGGAAGAAGCTGTACATCATGGACGAGCCGACCACCGGGCTCCACCTCGAGGACATCCGCAACCTCGCGCGGGTCTTCGACCGGCTCGTCGATGCCGGTCACACAGTCGTGCTGATCGAGCACAACCTCGACGTCATCAAGCTTGCCGACTGGGTCATCGACCTTGGCCCGGAGGCCGGAGCCCGCGGCGGTGAGGTGGTCGCGATGGGACGCCCGGAGGAGGTCGCGGCGATCGACGCCTCGCACACCGGTGTCTGGCTCCGCACCGTCCTCCCGGCGGCGCCCATTTCGCGCCCGGCGGTGAAATCACGGCGCAAGGACGTTGACCGCGAAGCTCGCCCCGCCTAAATTCAACAGACTGAGCCCGAGTTGTCCTGGCAGTCAGGCTATCGGCGCCGCATTCATTCCCCGGTAGCTCAGTTGGTAGAGCATTCGACTGTTAATCGAAATGTCACAGGTTCGAGTCCTGTCCGGGGAGCCTGTCATGAGCCCCCTTCGTCGCTCGCGGCGAAGGGGGTTTGTCCTTTGTCCGCTGATGGACGTCACGCGACGACCGACTAACTTCGGGTGTCCGAACCGGGAGCATTGGCCGCGATGAACTCCGTAGCGCCGCTGGTTGGTGTGATCATGGGAAGCCGCAGCGACTACGAGTCGCTCGCGCCGGCGATCGAGATCCTCACCGAGCTCGGAGTTCCGCACGAGGCGCGCGTCGTGTCCGCGCACCGGACTCCCGACCTGATGTTCGAATACGCCGCGGGCGCCGAAGCGCGCGGGCTGAAAGTCATCATCGCCGCCGCCGGGGGCGCGGCGCATCTTCCCGGGATGGTCGCCGCGAAGACGATCGTCCCGGTGCTCGGCGTGCCGATGCCGGCGACCGCGTTGAACGGGGTCGACGCGCTGCTCTCCATCGTGCAGATGCCGCGCGGCATCCCGGTCGGCACCCTCGCGATCGGGAAGCCCGGCGCGGCCAATGCCGGACTGCTCGCCGCCGCGATCGTCGCCAACGACGACCCTGCGCTGCGCGAGCGCATCCGCGCCTGGCGCGCGGCGCGCACCGAAGACGCCATGAGCCAGCGGCTGCCCTAGTGGGACCGGTCCTTCCCGGCGCGACGATCGGCTTCCTCGGCGGGGGCCAGCTCGGACGAATGACCGCCTTCGCCGCGCGGGCGATGGGGTACGACGTGCACGTGCTCGATCCCGACCCCGCCGCTCCCGCGCGCGCGGTCGCGACGCGGTTCATCGAGGCGCCCTTCGACGACGCCGACGCGATCGTCAGGCTCGCCGAGGGCTGTGCGGTGCTCATGCCCGAGATCGAGACCATCTCCGCGGACGGGATGGCGCGCGCGGTCGCGCACGCACCGGTGCGGCCGGGCGCACACGTGCTCCACATCATCCAGGACCGCGCCCGGCAGAAGGAGTGGCTCGCCGCGCAGCGCTT
>DASZNJ010000160.1:0-4641 GCA_035551575.1 Gemmatimonadaceae bacterium | reverse complement strand
GAACAGCCCGGCTGGGCCGGGCCCTTGCGACGCCGCTGAACAAATTGGGGCAAGCCTCGCGAGATCATCTCGCCCGCTTGCTCCCAAGCCGTATCGGGTCTCGTTGGGAGACTCGTGCGCGGATGGAGTGCGGAGCGCCCTTTGAGCATCAACAGGTGGGAACGACGATTACGCCCATTTCGCGGATCGTTCCTCGGGGCATGTGCGCTCCACTCGCCTGGCCGAGGAGCCATCCGTGGTCATCCGGGAGATCGTCGTTCCTGCTGTTTCGAGCCGGAACAGTCCGGGGGCACGCGGGGCGAGACCAGCTCGCCCCGCGTGCCCCCGATCAGATCGAGCGTGTTGAGAACTGCCCAGCCCTTGCGGACTGTCCTCGGCGTCTCGGTGCGTCGATGGCGCCGTGCCGCTGTCGTGCCGTCCTCTGCGCACCCCCTGCGTCCCTGCGCCTCTGTGGCGCTGTTCCGCAGTCCCCCCCTGCCGTAACGCGTTAGGCAGTCACCGCCGGCGTCACCGCCCCGGCGACCACGCCAGCTTGGTGTAGTAGTACCCGCCGTTGAATCCCCACGGGGAGACGAGCGGATAGCGCAGCACGCCGCCGTTGCTGAACGCCGGGATCACCGCATCGGGGTAGACGTTGAAGATGTTGTTCCCGCCGAAGGTGAGCTTCGCCGATCCGGGGAGGCGATAGCTCAGGCTCGCGTCGGTGATCCATTTCCCCCGGTAGCCCTGCTCGACGTAGCGGCCGCTGACGGTCGTCGCCGACGTCACCGTGCCGAAGTAGGCCTGGTGGGCGGTGAAGATCCAGTGGCCGACGTCGTAGTCGCCGTTCAGGTGGATCGTTCGCCGCGGCTGGCCGCGCTCGATGCGGGTCTTCTCGATCGGGCCGAAGAGCACGGCGTCGAGGCCGCTCAGCTGCCGCGGGGTCGGGAGCGTCTTCGTCGCCTGCGTCTTCGTCCAGTTCGCGCCGCCGGTCAGGCGCAGCGTCCCGGCGGCGCCGAACCCGATGCCGTAGCGGGCGACGACGTCGAGTCCCCGGGTCCTGGTGTCGATGGCGTTCGTGAAGAAGCGCCCGCCCCCGATCGTCGCGAAATCGGGGTTGCGGTTGCGGAGCGTGTCGCGGAATGCCTGGGTGATGAAGTTGTCGGAGAAGACGATCCGGTCGCTGATGTTGATGATGTAGCCGTCAGCGGTGACCGAGAAGTTGCGGGTCGGCTCGGCCGTCAGGCCGAGGCTCGTGTTGACCGACTTCTCCGGCTTCAGCGGCTGCGCGCCCAACGCCGCGGCGACCGCGCTGTTCGGCCGGAAGGTCTTGATGTCGTACGGGACGCCGCCGATGAAGTTCGTCGCGGTCGAGGAGAAGTACTCCTGCTGCAGCGACGGGGCGCGGAAGCCGTTGCCGATCGCGCCGCGGATCGCGTAGCCGGGAGCGAACTCGACGCGCCCCTGCACCTTTCCCGTCACCTGCGAACCGAAGTCCGAATAGCGCTCGGCGCGCGCCGCGCCCCCCCACGTGAAGACGCGCCCGGTCTTCCCCTCGATGTCGAGGTAGCCGGCTTCGTTGTTCCGGATCGCGTCGGTCGCGTCGGCGGGCTGGAAGCCCGGGAATCCCTGCGCGCCCGCGGGAGCGATCCCGCCGGCGCTCGGGCCGTCGATGATGCGGACGTTGCCGTTCACCCACGATGCGTTGTCACCCGCCCAGATCTTGTAGCGGTCGAAGCGGAGCTCGGCGCCGCCGGCGACGGTGATCTGGCTCAGCATCCCGACGTCCATCGTCCTCGTGATGTCGAGGTTCGTCGTGTGCTGCGTGAAGATCATCGTTCCCGCGTAGAAGTCGGTCGGCGACGCGGTGCCGAGCGAGGCGTTGTCGCTGTTGGTGACGTCGTAGCGGAAGCGATTGCCGCCGTAGACGGAGCTCAGGTCCCAGCTCCAGTCGTTCCACAGCCCCTTCGCCCCGCCGGCGATCGACATGTCCCAGATCGCGCTCTCGATGTGCGGGAGGAATCCCTCCGGATAGATCGAGCGGATCGTGCCGCTGTTGTTGTAGCGCCGGAAGTTCGCCGGCGAGTCGCCGTGCCGGTACGACGCGCCGCCGAACGAGTAGAGCTGGATGCCGTTGCCTAACGTCATGCCGCCGTTGTAGAACCCGCCCCCCTCGTTGACGAGCGCGTCACCCTGCCGCCAGCGGATCTTGTTGTCGTACTGCGGGGAGGTGTTGCGCGGGTCGCCGGGGAAGAACTGCGGGTTGGTATCGGCGTCGGCGCGGTTGGTATAGCCGCGGTGGCGGATGTCACCGCTGAAGTTGAGAAAGCTGCCCTGCGCCGTTCCGAGCCCGAAGCTCCCGCCCCCCTGCAGCGTCTCGCCATCTCCCTTGTAGGTCTGGCCGGCGACGAGGTTCACGTCGCTCCGTGGCTCGCTCTTGAGGACGATGTTCATCACCCCGGCGATCGCATCGGAGCCGTACTGCGCCGCCGCGCCGTCGCGCAGGATCTCGATCCGGTCGATGGAGCTGAGCGGGATCGCGTTGAGGTCGACGCCAGCCGAGCCGCGACCGACGGTCCCGTTGATGTTCACGAGCGCGCTCTGGTAGCGCCGCTTCCCGTTCACCAGCACGAGCACCTGGTCGGGGCCGAGACCGCGCAGCGTCGCCGGCCGGACGTGGTCGGAGCCGTCCGCGATCGAGGGTCTCGGGAAGTTGAACGAGGGCGCCAGCATCTGGATCGCCTGGTTGGTCTCGGTGACCCCGGTGCTCTGCAGCTCGGCCGCTCCGACGACGTCCACCGGCACCGGCGCGGTCGTCACCGACCGCTCCTGTGCCCGCGTACCGACGACCGCGACCTCGCCAAGGTTCACCACCGTCCTGGCCAGCACGAAGTCCTGCGTCACCTGGCTGCCCGCGGTCACCGACACCGTCGCCGCAACCGAGCCGAAGCCGATCAACCGTGCGCGCAGCTCGTGCGTCCCCGGCCGGAGAAGGATCCGGTAGCTGCCATCGTCCGCAGTGACGACGCCCTGCTGCGACCCGACGATGAGCACGTAGGCCCCGCCCAGCCCGCGTCCGGTCGCGCTGTCGCTCACCTTCCCGGTAACAGTCCCGAGCGACGCGTTCTGCGCGGACGCCGCCGCTGGAGCGACGACCGCCGCGGTGATGATGACCGCCAGCGCGGCGAGGGTGCGGCGCATCGCGCCGCGCGACAGACGAAGTTCATGCATGGGAGCGTGCCTCTCTCGAAGACCGGACCAGTGGTCCGCCGGGCGCGGGTTCACCGCCCGGCGACGGGAATGCTCCGGCGAATGTGCGGCCCGGCGTCACCCCGGGCAAGAGCGATGGCGTTCGGGATCCGTCAGCGTGCGCGAACGCCGGGACGCCCGGGGTGCGACCGGTGTAGCTTTCGCTGGTGACCTCCCCGACATCCCCCCGCCGCCGCGTCGTCGTGATCGGAGCGGGAGCGGCCGGCACCATGGCCGCCATCTTCGCCGCGGGCGGGGGCGCCGAGACGCTGCTCCTCGAGCGCACCGCGGAGGGCGGCCGGAAGATCCTGATCAGCGGCGGGGGACGCTGCAACGTGCTCCCCCTCCGGCTCGACGAGTCGCGGTTCGTCACCGACTCGTCGCCTAACGTCATGCGGAAGATGATCCGCTCGTGGCCCCTCGCCGACCAGGTGTCGTTCTTCGAGCACGAGCTGGGAATCCCGCTCCTCGAGGAAGCGGAATCCGCGAAGCGATTTCCGGCGTCGCATCGCGCGCGCGACGTTCGCGACGGGTTGCTCGCCCATGCGGCCGCCCGCGGCGCGACGCTGCTCGCCAGCACGACGGTGACCGACGTCGCCCCCGACGCGGGCCGGTGGCGCGTCGAGCGCGACCACGGCGATGCGATCATCGCCGACGCGGTGATCGTCGCCACCGGTGGCCTCTCGGTCCCGAACACGGGGAGCGACGGATTCGGCCTCGGCCTCCTCGCGCGGCTGGGGCATGAGATGAAGCCGAGCTATCCCGCGCTCACGCCGATCACCGGCGGGGACGCCGGCTTCGCGGCGCTGAGCGGGATCTCGCTCCCGGTCACGCTCACCGCGCGTGATCGCGCGCGCACCGCAACGGCAACCGGCGGCTTCCTCTTCACGCACCGCGGGTACAGCGGCCCTTCCGTGCTCGACGTTTCGCACGTCGTCGTCCGCTCACGCCTCGAGGGGGACAGCAGCGCGGCGATCAGCGTGCGGTGGACCGCGCTCGGCGAGGACGAATGGACCGCCGCGCTCCGCCCGCAGGGAGCGCGGACCGTCACCGGTGCGGTGCGCCGTCATCTTCCGGAGCGGCTCGTCGCGGTGCTGCTGGCCAGGGCCGGAGTGGACGCAGCGCGCTCGCTGGCCGACTTGCGGCGTGATGAGCGCCAGCGCCTCGTCGCGATCCTTACGCGCGGTGAACTGCCGTGGAGCGGCGACGAGGGATACAAGAAGGCCGAGGTGACGGGCGGTGGCGTCGCGCTCGGGGAGGTCGACCCGCGGACGATGGAAAGCCGGCGGCAGCGCGGGCTGTACGTCTGCGGTGAGGTCCTCGATGCGTTCGGCCCGATCGGCGGCTACAACTTTCTCTGGGCGTGGGCCACGGGGCGCGCGGCGGGGATCGGCGCGGCGGCGGCGCGCAATC
>DASZNJ010000159.1:0-2618 GCA_035551575.1 Gemmatimonadaceae bacterium | reverse complement strand
CGTCCCTCGTCCCTCATCCGTCCCTCGTCCCTCATCCGTCCCTCGTCCCTCATCCGTCCCTCGTCCCTCATCCGTCCCTCGTCCCTCATCCGTCGTCAAGTACGCCGCAGCGATCAACGGCGCCACTCCCTCGTCCCTCGTCCGTTGGTGGCCCACGTCCCACCATCCCTCATCGCGTCAGCCGCCCGAGGCGGCTGCGCCTACCCCTCGTCCCTTGTCGCCGTCGAGCCAGTCCCGCAGGGCGGAGTATGGATCCCTCGGCCGCGCCTTCGCCAGCTCGACGACCCGCCGCACCGTCCGCCGCAGGTCTCCGCCTTCCCGACCGTACACCGCGTCGAACAGCTGCAGGTCGGTGAGGTACACGCGCCGCGCCAGCAATGCCGCGTTGTCGAGCGCCACCCGCTCGAGATAGCGCGGCCCGACCGTCCGCAACTTCGGGCCTAACGTTTCGACGAGGTCGATCCGCGCCAGCCGGTAGAGCGTGTCGCGCGCCGCCAGTCGCGCCGCCTTCGCCGCCCCACCCTCCCCGGGATGCGCCTTGAACGCCGAGTCGATCGAGTGGTACAGCGCCGCCCAGAAGGTCCCGAGCAGCTTCTGATCTTCCCACCGCGCATCGGTCTGCTCCGCCGCGGCCAGCGAGCCCCTGCTCCGGAACAGCCACGCCGCCCCGCGCGACCCGACGAAGTTGGCGAAAGACTCGTTGAACACCGCCTGCCCCGGCGCGTAGATCGTGTTGTGCGTCAGCTCGTGCACGACCGTGTTCGCCAGCTCGAGCGAGTCGCCGGCGAGCGTCGTCGACAAAACCGGGTCGTTGAAGAAGCCCAAGGTGCTGAACGCCGCCGCCGGGCGCAGGGAGGTGTCGAAACCCTCGGCGGCCATCCGCTCGCGCGCGTGCTTCGCCGCGTCGTAGTCGAAGTATCCCTTGTACGGAACGCGGCCGACGATCGGGAACCACCACGTGTACCGCTCGAGGCGGTCGCGGTATGCGCCCGACAGCACCAGCACCAGGGTGTCGCGGCGCAGCTTGCTGTACATCGTGAAGCTGTTCCCCGTGCGCAGCCCGACGGAGTCGCGCGCGAATGCGCGCGCCGCGAGCACGAGATCCAGCTTCGCGCGCGTCGCCGCGTCCGTCGCCGGGTCGTTTATCACGAGCCGGATCGATCGGCGCGCCGCGAGGATCAACGCCTCTTCCCATGCGGCGCGCAGCAGGTATCGCCCCGTCGGGAACGCGAGCAGAAGGGCGAGGACGAACGCCGCCGTCCAGGCGGCGCCACGC
Source organism: Gemmatimonadaceae bacterium (assembly GCA_035551575.1). Classification (GTDB taxonomy): domain Bacteria; phylum Gemmatimonadota; class Gemmatimonadetes; order Gemmatimonadales; family Gemmatimonadaceae; genus JABFXC01. Next base: position 1,342 of record DASZNJ010000159.1, on the reverse strand, counting down.
CCGATCCGACGCACCCACCGGCGCGCCGGCCGCGTCTCCTGCCGCCGCTCGGACGCGGCTGTCGCCGGCGATTCGCTCAGGGCAGTCGGAAGATCGCGAGCTGCGGGAGGAGTGACGACGGCAGTGCGCTCCCGTCGGCGGCGGTCATGTTCACGCTGGTGCCGCTGCACCCCGCGCTGCCCCCCGTCAGGAAGTATGTCGACGTCCCCTGCAGCATCGTCTGGGTGGCCGCGCCCGTGCAGTTGAGCTGCGTCGTCGCGATCGGGTTTGGCCGCGTCGGGAAGAGTCGTCCGAAGATCTGCCGCGTGTTCCGCGAGGTGAACCGGTAGCGCACGGGCACCGCCGTCCGCGGCACGCCCTCGATGCTGTCGGTGTACGTCGCGATCCCGAAGTCGCCGAACAGCGCCGGGAACGGCTCCCCGGCCGCGGTCGCCACGTTGTCGGTCCCGCGCTTCGACGTCTCGACCAGCTGCCTGAAGATCTGGTCCCCCTTCTGGTCGCCGAGCCAGCGCAGGAAGAGCCATGCCGCACCCCGCTCCTCGAGCGTGCCTAACGCCGCGAACGTCGTCACCGACTTGTGCCGCGGCGCGAGAAGGTAGAAGTAGGCGTTGCGCAGGTTCGGGGTGATGAATCCCTGCGACGAGTCGGGGAAGAGCTGCGTCGCCACCGTCCGTCCCGACGGCGCCGGATACTTGGCCTCGTAGTACTTCGATCCGAGCTCCTCCGCCACATGGCTCAAGCCCTCGTTCAGCCATGTCACCTCCGGCGCGCCCTTCCGCATGAGGACGTGCTGGTTGTACGAGATCATGTGCTGGAACTCGTGGATGAACGTCGTCGGCGTCTGCGTCGCGACCTGGCTCTTGCGATGCGCGCAGCTGAACTGCGCCGTCGAATCGGGAGCGACCGAGTAGAACACCTCGCTGCGATTCGAGCCGGCACCGTTGGTCAGGTCGTAGCCGAAGAAGTATCCGGCGACGTAGGCGCCCGAGCTCTGGCAGTCGGCGCGGGTCGTCAGCTGGTTGATCTTCTGCGAGAGCAGCACGATGATGTGGCCGTTCCCGTCGACGTCCGACGGGAACCCGAATGCCGCCGTGTCGATCGGGTAGAGCACGTCGTCGAACAGCGCCCCGAACTTCGCGTACTCGCTCGCGCTGAATCCCGACGGCACCCCGGTGTCCTCGTAGACGTAGACCCGCGCCCCGGTGTACTTGAGCCGCGCCTGCGTCTGCACGAAGCAGTTGTTCTCGAGACTCCCCAGCACGTAGAAGTTCCGCACGCTGTCGGGCGCTGCGGCCGCCGCCGCCCGCGACGGGCCGGTCGACAGCCGCCCGTCCGCGGGGAG
>DASZNJ010000158.1:0-14657 GCA_035551575.1 Gemmatimonadaceae bacterium | reverse complement strand
TGTAGCGGAAGATCTGCTGCAGCGCTGCGAGCCGGTAGCGGAGCGCCCCGCGCACGATCCGCTCGATCCCGCCGACCCGTTCGAGCGCCTCGAGAACCCCGACGTCGAAGCCGAAGCCGGCAACGTTCAGCGCATGGCGGCCATCGACGCGGAGGGTGTCGATCGGGCGGTCGGGTCCCTCGGCGGAAAGCCGGGCGAGCGTGACCCACGCGCGCGACTGCCCGCCGAGCGCGGCGACGAAGTCGTTGCCGGTGCCGCCGGCCAGCAGGACGGCGCGGCAGCTCGCCCCCGCGCCCGCGGCGACGATCGCGCCGGTCGCCTTGCTCCACGTCCCGTCGCCGCCGAGGATGGCGATGGTGTCGGCGCCGGCATCGAGCGCCCGCCGGACGCAGCGCACTTCGTCGCCGGGACTCTTCGTGAGCATCGTCTCGCGAACACCGATGCCGTCGAATGCGCGCCTAACGGTATTGAGGAGCCGTGCGGCGCGGCCGCCGCCGGCGGCGGGGTTGGCGATGAGGTAGACGGAGCGGGGCACAGCCGGACGTAATGACGAGCGACGCGGACGGGCAAGGGGGTTGGAGCGGTGTGCGGCAGGTCACTTGGCGGCGCGGAGCTGGCGCGCGAGCGCGAACGCGTCGGCGAGTCCCGACTGATCGACGTGCTTGACGGTGTGCCGGGCGATCGCGTGCACCTCCGGATCGGCGTTCGCCATGGCGACCGGATGACCGACGGTGCGCATGGCCGCGAGGTCGTTGTTCCCGTCGCCGACGAACATGACCTCGTCGAGTGCGATCCCGTACTGACCGGCGATCGCGCGCACGGCGTGCGCCTTGTCGATGCCGCGGGCGGTCATGTTGATGAACGCGGTATCGGGCATGACGGGCGAGGTCGACGACGACCGCTCGAGGTCACCGGTCGCGTCGGCGACCGCCGCCGCCTCCTCCTCCCGCGCGACGAGCCACTGCGCGCGGACGATCGAGCCCTCGAGCGACTCGAACGGGCGCGGCGAGAAGGGGACGCCAAGGAGGCGCGCGTGCTCGCGCGCGCGGTCGCTCGTGCTCTCGACGGCATATTCGGTGTCGGTGTACAGCTCGAGGATCCGGCCGATCTTCCGCGCACGCTCGACCAGCGCGGCGATCGAGTCGCGCGCGATCGGGGTGGAGAGGGACTGGAGCGCCGCGAGGTGCAGGATGCTCGCGCCGTTCTGGAACACGTGCCACCCGTCTGCGTCGAGGCGCTCGGCGTAGCCACGCGTGTTGCCGAAGGCGGGGCGCCCGGTGCAGAGGGCGAGGTGGATCCCGGCGCTGCGAAGCTGCCGGGCCGCTGGCCAGATGGCGGGGAGCACCGTCCCGGAGGACCCGACGAGGGTTCCGTCGACGTCGGTGAAGACGAGCTTGATCATCCTTGCAGTCTAGCGGGTCCGGGGGTATTTGCCGACTGGCACACACCGGCGGGGCGGATGATCGCCGACGCTCCGGGTTCCCCGGTGCGCGTGCCGAAGAGCTCTCGTCATGGGCCGGCCACGCCGCGGAGCGCGGTGACCCGGGCGGCGGTTCGGACGTCACCTGCATAGACGGGGAGCGGGCCCCCGCGGGGCGCGACGGCACGGAGCCGCGCGGCCGCGAGCGGAGAGCGCCGCCCCTCCATTCCAGTCAGCAGCCGCTTGTCGATACGCACGCAGCTCGGGCTCGCCGCCCGTGGTGTCCGCCTGTTCGCCGCGCCCAACGCGCGCCGGATCTGCCTAACGCTCCTCCTCTCCCTCGCCGTCGCCGTCGCGTCGGCCTGCGAGCCGCTCCTCCTCAAGCGCGTCGTCGACCGGCTCGGGAGCATCGGCATCGGCGGAGCGGGCGGGGCAGCCGCTCGACAGGCGCTGGTGACCGTGGTCGCGCTGTTCGCGGCGGTTCTGACCGGCCGCATCCTCGGCGCGGCGTGGGTGAGCACGTCGACCTGCGCCGTCCGGCTCAACATGGAATACCAGGTGCGGTCGCGGGTCGCGGCGAAGCTGAGCGTCCTCTCGTCACGGACACACGGCGAGATCGGGACGGGCGGGCTGCGCTACGCCATCGACGAGAGCGCGCCGCAGAGCGCCCGCGCGTTCAGCGACATCGTCTTCCGGCTCTTCCCGACCATCGCCTACGTCGTCGTCGCCGCGTGGGGGATGACGCGCCTCGACGGGGCGATCAGCGCGGCGGTGCTCTGCCTCGCGCCGATCCCGGCGCTGGTCGCGCTGGCCGCGAAGCGGGCGCAGACCCGGCGCGACCGGATGCTGCACGGCTTCTGGATGCGCATCTGGGGGGGCTACACCGAGATGCTGAACGGGATGGGGACGGTGCGCGCCTTCGGGATGGAGCGGGTCGAGGAACGCCGCCTGATGCGGCGGATGAAGTGGGCGTTCGCCAGCATCCAGCGCGGAGTCCACGTCGATGCGCGGGTCACCGTCGCGGCGGGACTCGCCGAGCTCGCGGCGCGGGTCGTCGTCCTCACGTTAGGCGGGTTCCTCGTCGTGCGCGGCGAGCTCACGGTCGGGTCGCTGCTCGCCTTCCTCGGCTACGTCGGCGGCGTCTTCGCCCCCATCCAGCAGATGGTCGATCTCTACCCCACGGCGCGGAAGGCGGGGGTCGCGCTCGAATCGGTGTTCACCGTGCTCGACGCCGAGGAGGAGGCGCCGGACGTCGCCGGGGCGGCGCCGTGCGCGCCGATCCGCGGACAGGTCACCTTCGAGCAGGTGAGCTTCGGGTATCGCGAGAACCAGCGGGCGCTCGACTGCTTCGACGTCGTCGTCAACGCCGGCGAGACCGTCGCTCTCGTCGGACCGTCGGGAAGCGGGAAGTCGACGGTGTTCCGGATGCTGCAGCGGGTGCACAACCCGACCTCGGGGCGGGTGCTGATCGACGGCGCCGACCTGCGCGGGCTGCAGATCGCCACGGTCCGCCAGCAGTTCGGGGTCGTCCCGCAGGACGTCGTGCTCTTCAACGACTCGATCGCGGCGAACATCTCGTATGGGCGGCCGGCCGCGAAGCGCGGCGAGGTGATGGCGGCGGCGATGGCGGCCAACGCCCACGAGTTCATCATGCGCCTGCCTGACGGCTACGACACGCGGGTCGGCGAGGGTGGGCGAGGGCTCTCCGGTGGACAGCGCCAGCGCATCGCGATCGCCCGCGCCTTCCTCGTCGATCCGGCGGTGCTGCTCTTCGACGAGGCGACCGCAGCGCTCGACACCGAGAGCGAGGAGGCGGTGCAGCAGGCGCTGCACGCCTTCCGCCGCGGGCGGACGACCTTCATCATCGCCCACCGCCTCAACACCGTGCGCGATGCCGACCGCATCCTCGTCGTCAGCGACGGTCGGATCGTCGGCGACGGCCGGCACGATGCGCTCGTCGCCAGCTGCCCGGCGTACGCGCGACTCGTCCGCCACCAGCTCGGGGACGCGACGGGTGAGAGCCCGGCGCAGCCCGCACCGGCGAGCGTCCCCGCGAACGCGCTGCCGGGTGCGGCGGCGCCGGTGCGCGAAGCGGTCGCCGATCGCGCCGCGTAGGATCGGAGCGGCGGGCACGGGCGTTGCCTAGTGAGGGGGCGAGCAACAGTCGAATGCCCCCATCACTGGAGCGCTACCGTGAATCTTCTCCTCACCATCATCGTCGGCATCATCGCCGGATTTCTCGCCGGGAAGTTGATGAAGGGGTCCGGCTACGGGATCCTGATGGACCTCCTGCTCGGCCTCGTCGGGGGGCTGATCGGCGGATTCGTATTCCGCGCCCTTGGCCTCAGTGCGTCGGGGGGGCTGCTCTGGTCGATCCTCGTCGCGACGATCGGTGCGGTGATCCTCGTCTGGCTCGTGCGCCTCATCAGCGGCAGCCGAACGCGCGTCTGAGCGCCGCGATCCACGCATGAAGGCGAGAAGCCCGCCGGCGACCTGGTCGCCGGCGGGCTTCTCTGCCTTCGATGACGAGCCCCCAGGGGGCGCGCCTCGGGCGGACGTGAAGGAGAATCGCGGGGCGGCGATCGCGACGAGCACACCCGCCATAGGTGCGAGCGGCGTCCTGCCCGCGGCGTGTCGGGAGCCGGATCGCTCGCGACGAGCAGGACGCTCTGTCCGATGCGGGCCGCGAGGAAGAAGCGGGCGCGACAGCTGCGGGCCGCCTGCAGAGTGAACCCCCGGCTCGGGCCGGATCGCGGCCGACCCGGGCCGATCCTGCAGGATGGATCACGGCGTTTTCAGGCGGCCTCTGCCACGCGGGCACGGTTGCCAGGCACCGGATGCCTGAATCCTCACCCGTTAGGCGCCATTCGTGTGGGACAGCAGCGCCCGGCACTTCCCTTGCCTTTTTGTTCTCGCGGCGCGCGCAGTATTCGTGAGCGCATGCACCCTCAGCGCGCCGGGAACCACGAAGGAGAACGAAAAATGACCCGACATCTATCCAGTTCAATCGTCTGCGGCCTCGCGGCCGTGTTCACTCTCGGTCTCGCAGGCACCGCGAACGCCCAGCAGACCACCGATTCGACGGTGAACCGTTCGAAGGCGAAGGTCACCTCGACGCGGCGCATTCCCGTCCGCAAGGACGCGGTGACCAGTGAATCGGCCGGCGCCGTCGCCCCCGCGCCGAACGCCGACTCCCTCGCCGCGGCTGCGCGCGCCGACTCGATCGCCAATGCCGAGCGGATGCGCCAGGATTCGATCGCGAACGCGGAGCGCATGCGGCAGGACTCGATCGCCGCTGCCCAGCGCCGCTACCAGGATTCCGTCGCCACCGCCGAGCGGATGCGCGCCGATTCGATCGCGCGCGCCGACTCGATCCGTGCATGGAACCTCGCCCACATGCGTCGTGCGGGATGGGGTCCGTATTTCCAGATCGCGGCCGGTCCGAGCATGCCGAAGAGTGACTTCAAGGCCGGCTTCAACAGCGGTTTCAACGTGACCGGCTCCTTCGGGTACCACCCGTGGACGTCGCCGATCGGGGTCCGCTTCGACGCGGCCTATGACCGTTTCGGCGCGAAGAGCGGTGTCATCGGGACGAGCAGCAACCTCTCGGTGTGGTCCGGTCTCGCCGACCTGACGCTGCGGGTCCCGAGGATGTGGGCGGTGTCGCCATACCTGATCGCGGGCGGCGGCCTCTCGCACTTCTCCGACTTCGGCGGCACCGGCAGCACCACGAAGGGGCAGTGGAACGCGGGCGGCGGCATCGGCTTCGGGCTCGGGAACGTGAAGCTGTTCGTCGAGTCGCGGTACATGCACGTCGCGACGCCGAACACGGCGACGAAGTACCTCCCGGTGGTCCTCGGGATCTCGTTCTGATGATTCGCGGGTTGCGTACGGCGCTGGCCGCGCTGGTGGTGATCGCCGGGACACCGGTGATCGCCGCGGCGCAGCGCCACGCCGCACGCCATCCCGGGAAGGGCCAGGCGCGCGCCGTACGGCTGGAGCGCGCGCCTGAGTCGCTCATCGTCACCGAATCGGCGGGCGAAGTCGCGTCCACCCCCACCCCCGACACGCTGCCGAGCTTTCATTCCCGCACCGACAGCCTGACGTCGGCGCGGACGCTGCGCGCGGCGGTGAAGGATCGCGCGCTGCACGTCGTCGTCTCGATCGACCGGCACCTGCTCTGGGTCATCGAGGGGGACGACACGCTGCACACCGCGCCCGTCAACGTCGGGATGGGGCGCCTCCTCGAGTACGGTGGCCGCCGCTGGACCTTCGCGACCCCGCGCGGGGTGCGGAGCATCATCTCGAAGACGGAAGCGCCGAAGTGGCGTCCGCCGGACTGGGCGTACGCCGAGGTCGCGCGCGAGTACCACCTGCGCCTCGCCCACATGCCGGCGAAGGGCGCGGTCACGCTGCGCGACGGGCGGAAGCTCGTCGTCCGCGACAGCGTCGCCGGGCTGCTCCTTCCCGATGGCTTCGCGCCCCTCCCCGTCGACGAGCACATCGTCTTCGACTCGACGCTGTACGTGCCGCCGTTAGGCACGATCAACCGCGTGATCGACGGCGAGCTGGGGAACTACCGGCTCGACATGGGCGACGGCTACCTGCTGCACGGGACGGCGAGCGGCACCGCGAAGCGCGCCGCGACCACGCACGGCTGCGTGCGGCTCGGCGACGACGACCTGCAATGGCTGTACGACTTCGTCCCGATCGGGACGAGGGTCTACATCTACTGACCGACCGGGAGCCGCTGGTCGACGGCCAGGTCGAGCGTCCGCATGAACGCCTCGACCGCATCCGTGTAGCCCGGGTCGACGCCTAACCGCGCATCGGCGTCGGCGTGCGACAGGTCCTCGCGCAGCACCGACACGCGCGAGCCGAGCGCGCCGGCCTTCGCCGCGAAACGGTCGGAGCGTGCGCAGCCGGCTGGCCGGCGGATCGAGCAGACGACGAGCATCGGCGCGGCCCCGGGCGCGAGCGCGTGCATCGGCGAGGCGGCGCGCCAGTACGCCGTGTCGCGGCCGAACGCCCGGTCGTAGAGGCGCGCGTGTCTGCCGCGCATGATCTCGACGACGTCGAGCGCGCCGCTCTCGATCGAAACCGCGCCGAGCCATGGCGTGATCGGCAGCTCGCCGGCGAGCGACGGCGACTCATTGAGCAGCGCGACCAGGTGACCTCCCGCCGAGTGCCCCATCAGGATGAACTTCGCCGGGTCGCCTCCCCACGAAGCGACGCGCTGCTGCGCGACGGCGACCGCGCGCGCGATGTCCTTCGCCTGCTCGAGGGGGTCCGCCTTCGGGAGCATGCGGTAGTTCGTCGAGATGACGATGAATCCGCGCGGCACCCACCGACTGACCTTGTTCGCGGTCACCCCGCGCGCCGACTTGTCGCCGTACGCCCAGCCGCCCCCGTGCACCATGAAGATCACCGGCGCACCCTTCGCATCAGGGGGCGCATACACGTCGAAGCGCTGACGGATGTCGCTGCCGTAGCGAACATTGCGGACGACGCGCGGCTCCCCGTGCACCGCGGGACGCGCGTTCCCCCGTGCCGCGCCGGTCACCGGCTCGGCGAAGGAGGCCCTGCACAACCCGATCACGATCAGGGCCAGTCCGGCGGTGCGAGCTCCCTGGCCGGCGCGCGGCATCGTCGTCTCCACCCGCGGAATTTACCGGAAACGCCCACTGCCCGCAGGCTCCGTGCGCCGGGACGCGCGTGGCGGTCCGAGGGTGCTTCGTCAGGCGGGTTCGGCGAGGACGCTGCCGCGCATCCGCCCCGCAGCGAACACGAAGACGACGAGCGCGCCGGCGCCGAGCAGTGCCTCGGTGTAGAGCATCCCGTTGGTTCCCCAGTGGTCGTGCGCCCACCCGTTCGCGCGCAGGACGCCGATGCTGAAGAGCGAGTTGATGGCGAAGAAGAGGTTGATCTTCGTCGCCGGTGCGGAGCGGCCGACGAGGGCGAGCACCAGCGCGGTGAACGAGGCGGCGACCATGCCGAGAGTGAAGGTGTAGAGCAGCGTCGTCGCGGCGAACGCCACCGGCGTGCGCGGCGAGAGCGCGATCGCGATGCAGGTGACGAGTCCGGCGCCGCACGAGACCGCGTACGCGTCAGGCTTCGGGATACGGTCGGCCAGCCGGCCGCCGGCGAAGCACCCGGCGACGATCGCGACACCGCCGCCCGCACCGAGCACGAGCGAGACCGTGTCGGCGGCGGCATTCCACTCGGGGGCGAGCGAACCGAAGAGATAGGCGGCCGCCCCGGTCCCGATCGGAAGGATCGCGAGGAGAAGGCCGATGCGCCCGACGCGCGTCTCGAGGACGCCGCGAAGGTTGCGCCACGCGTCGCCGGCTCGCGTCCAGGCGGACGCGCCGTCGAGGTGGCGCGGCGGCTCCTCGAGGGCGGTGAGGGCGGCCGCGCACGAGGCGATGATCAGCGAGAGCACCGCGCCGGCCATCCACGGCTCCGGGACGTGGCTCATCAGCCAGAGCCCGATGCCGCCGCCGGCGGTCTGCCCGAACTGGTTTCCCGACTGGAACCATCCGCCGGCGCGCCCGCGCGTCGCGGGAGAGCTGTTGTGCACCATGAGCCCTTCGGTCGCGAAGGCGAGAAAGGTCCCCGACACGCTCGTCATCAGGACGAGTGCCGAGAGCAGCGGAAGGTTGCGTGGCGAGAGCGGGACGACGGTGAGCGCGATGAGCCCCCCCGAGATGAGCGCGACGGCGAGCAGGTACCATCGCTTCCGCGTCAGGGTGTAGTCACCGACTGGCGCCCAGAGGAACTTCCAGCCGGCGGCGAGGAAGGACATCCCGACGACGGCCGCGATCGCCGAAGTGGGCAGCCCGGCGCGCCGGCCGAGGAAGCCTAACGCTATCGACGGGAAGCCGATCGTCAGGCCGTACGGGAAGTAGAGCACTGCGAACAGCCAGGGGTGCGGGGAGCCGGCGTCCGGCTGGTTCGCTGTCGCCATGATCCTCCAGGAGTTACCCGATCCAGCGAGTTGCCGAAGCTACCCTCGATGCCGTCGCGCGGAAAGCATCGCCGCGGGCTGGCATCGCGCGGTTCGCCGGGGTAATCTGGGCGGGTGAGGGCTCTCGTACTCGTTGCCGCGCTGCTCGCCGCGACCGCATGCGGCAGGAATCCCGCGCCGGCTGCGGCACCGGTCGCCGAGGCGCCGCCGTTCGCGACAGGGCCGATCGCGCCCCGCAGCACCTTCTGCAACCCGCTCGACATCGACTACCGGTTCATGGTCGACACCCCGAGCCGGCGCGAGGCCGCCGACCCGGTGATCACCCTGTTCGACGACGAGTACTACCTGTTCGCGTCGAAGGGGGGCGGCTACTGGCACTCCCCCGACATGCGTGACTGGCAGCTGGTGGTCCCGGACGGGTTGCCGCTCGAGGAGTACGCGCCGGCGATCCTCGTGCTCGACGGGCGGATGTACTACACGGCGCACAAGTCGATGGCGCTCTACACGACCGACGACCCGGTGGCCGGGAAGTGGCGCAAGGTGGCGGACCTCGCGAGCTATGCCGACCCTGCGTTCTTCCTCGACGACGACGGTCGCGTCTACCTCTACCACGGATCTTCGCTCGACGGAGGGATCTCGGTCGTCGAGCTGGACCCGCGCAAGGGGTTCCGGGTGGTCGATGGTCCGCACGAGCTGATGCACGCCAACCACGCCGAGCACGGGTGGGAGCGCTCCGGCGCGGACAACCTCGGTGCGGCCGGGATGCGCGATGGCTTCCGCATCGCGCCGTACATCGAAGGCGCCTGGATGACCGAGCATGACGGCACCTACTACCTGCAGTACTCGGCGCCGGGTACGATCTGGAAGAGCTACGGCGACGGCGTGTACACCTCGCGTTCACCGACGAGCGGGTTCACCTATGCGCCGTACAGCCCGTTCTCATACAAGCCGGGCGGATTCATCGGCGGCGCGGGCCATGCGGCGACGTTCCGCGACAAGCGCGGCAACTACTGGCGCGTCGTGACGATGATCATCTCCGTCGCCCACAAGTTCGAGCGACGGTTAGGCATCTTCCCGGCGGGATTCGACAGCGCCGGCGTCATGCGGACGAACACGTATCTCGGCGACTATCCGCAGCTGCTGCCGGGGCTGGCGGCGGATCCCCTCGATCGCAACACGACCGGATGGATGCTGCTCTCGGCCGGGAAGGATGCGACGGCGTCATCGACCCTCGCCGGGCGCGCGGCGGACCTTGCCTTCGACGAGGACGTGCGGACGTGGTGGAGCGCGGCGACGGGCGGAGTCGGTGAATGGCTCAGCGTCGATCTCGGCCGGATCGAGCGTGTTTTCGCCATCCAGGTCAACTTCGCGGAGGAGCGGACGCAGGCGCTCGGGCGCGACGAGGACAGCTACCAGCAGTACATCATCGAGTCGTCGATCGACGGCCTGCACTGGACGACACGGCTCGACGAGAGCGGCAGCGTCCGGGACCGGCCGCATCGCTACGTGCAGCTCGACACCGCGCGCAACGCGCGCTTCGTCCGCATCACCAACGTGCACGCGGCGGCGGGTGGAAGCTTCGCCGTGCGCGACTTTCGCGTGTTCGGCGCGAGCACGGCGCCGCGTCCCCCCGAGGTGCGTGACGTGGTGGTCGAGCGTCAGGCAGACGACCGGGGCGCGACGATCGGCTGGACGCGGAGCCCGGGTGCGACCTCGTACGTCATCCGCTTCGGGATTGCGCCGGACAGGCTGTACTCGAGCTACGAGGTCGGGGACGTCGACCGCCTCACGATCAACAGCCTGAATCGCGGCGTCGCCTACTGGTTCGCGGTCGACGCGGTCGGCGAGGGCGGCGTCACGAGGGGGCGGGACGAGAAGCAGGGGTGAGGCCGCATGGCGCGGCCTCACCCCTTCACCCTCGGGCGCGAGCTACTTCCTGCTCGCCCAGATCTGGCAGAACGAGGAGTTGTCGGTACCGGCGATCTCGCTGCGGCCGGTGACGTAGACCGCGTTCATCATCGCCTTCGGCGCGTACTTGATGTCGGCGATCGAGATGCCGTCCGCCGCGTCCTGCTGCGTCACGAACACCTTGCCGAAGTGAGCGAGGCCCATCGCGTGGCCTGTCTCGTGGGTGATGATCGAGAAGAAATCGACGACGTTGTTCGCCTGGCTGTTCCCCCACGCGAAGCGCGTGTTGTAGAAGATCTCGGCCAGCGCCTCGTCCCACTTCCCGTTGTTGTCGATGTCCGTCGGCTGGCCGGTGACGTCGTCCACGAAATGGAACGTGAACGTCACGCCGATGATGCTGTTGCCCGACGGACCGGCGATCGCGGTGAAGAAGCTGGACGGCTGCCATCCCGACTCGACGATGTCCGCCGGCTGCGCGTAGTTCGGGCTCGGGTGACGGACGCGGAAGTAGTCATCGAGATAATCCGGGTCTGTCCCCATCGGGATCGCGACACGGGTGATCGGCGCCGAGGAGCAGGAGAGGTTGCGCCAGGCGGCGAGACCTTCTTCGAGCTGCGTGTCGAGCTCGGCGAAGGACACGAGGCGCAGGTTGCTGCCATCGGGGTTCCGCGTGACCGGCCGGCCCGGGTGGCTCGAGCCGAACGCCCAGGTCACTCCGACGCGGCCGTCGCGTCGCGGGTCGCCGGCGACCCACTCCGAGCTGAGGCCGCGCGAACGATTGTTGGCGATGATCACCGTGGAAGAGCCGTCCCAGCTGTTGCCGTCGACGAGGAGCTCCGCCCTGGTGACGCGGAGCTTCGAGCCGGCGGCTTCGAGCTCGGCGTCGAGCTCGGCGAGGAACGGGCTGACGGCGACGCTCTCGTCCGAGGCGGGATCGGAGACGAAGGTGGTCGTCCCGGCGACGGCGAGCTCCGGCCCGGCAGCGCTGGCCAGGGGAGCCGGGGTCGCGGCGTCAGGCGCGACGGGGGCGTCGGCGCAGGCGGCGACGCTGACGAGCGCGGCGAACGCTCCCAGGCGGACCAGAGTGGGCTTCTGCATCTTGCTTCCTCACGTGGGGGGAACGGTTGAGCGGGGCCACTAGATACGGCAACCCGGGGAAAGGCGCAAGGCCAGGTGTTTGCCAGGGCTCCGTCGTGCCCAGCCGGGCGGCGCCACGGTGCGATAAATAGTCCGATAGTGCACTATTCTGGCGGCCGCGACCGCTGCGCGATAGCCCGCCTCGATCCAGATGAGAACCGATGAAGAAGCTCTGGTCCTCCGACGACATCGCCGACTGGAACGCGGCGCTTGCCAGCTACCCCGAGGTGATCGCCGCGCAGGGGGTGGCGTCGCTTCCCGGGCTGGACGCGTGGTATCGCGACGAGCTCCCCGCGCTGATCGCGGCTCGCCGCCGCCCGCACGTCACCCACGCCGAGCTCGTGAAGGTGACCGAGTGGAAGATGGCCCGCGGGGTCTGGAGGGGGAGGAACCTCGCACTCGTCCGCGGCAACGACCGCGGCCTCGTCGTCGAGACGAGCTCCGAAGCGTTAGGCGCGATCCCCGACCCGGTCGCGCCGATCACGATTCTCGCCGAGCTGGCCGGGGTCGGCCCGGCGACAGCGTCGGCGGTGGCGGCGGCGGCGAGCCCGGAGGTCTATCCGTTCTTCGACGAGCTGGTCGGGGCGCAGGTGCCGGGGCTCGGGACCCTGGCGTTCAACCTCGCCTCCTACCAGCGCTACGCCGCAGCGCTGCGCGGCCGCGCGAAGGAGCTCGGAGCGCGGTGGACCCCGGCGATGGTCGAGCGGGCGCTCTGGGCGAACGTCGGCGGGAAGAAGGGAGCGCGCCGCTGACGCGTGGCGCTGCTGCGCCGGGGCCAGCTCGCCGCACGCCGGGACGCGTACCCCGTCGACGCCGACCTCACCGTCGCACCCCCCGATGGTGCCCGTTCCCCCCGGCCAGGCGCCAGCGCCGACCGCTACCAGTCGGTCGGCTTGTAGTCCTTCAGGAAGTGGCCCCACACATGCTGGCCCGTGTTGAAGCCGTCAATGATCGGGTCGACGATGCGCGCGGCGCCGTCGACGATGTCGAGCGGGGGGTGGAAGCGGTGCTCGGCGACCTTGCGGGCGGCGATCTCGGCGGGATCTTCGTCGGTGACCCAGCCGGTGTCGACGCTGTTCATGTGGATTCCGTCGGCGATGTAGTCGGCGGCGGAGGTGCGCGTCATCATGTTCAGCGCGGCTTTCGCCATGTTGGTGTGCGGGTGGCGCGTCGTCTTGAAGGTGCGGTAGAACTGCCCCTCCATCGCCGAAACGTTGACGATGTGCTTGTCGCGCTCCTGCGTGCGCAGCATCAGCGGCTTCAATCGCGCGTTGATGATGAATGGGGCGATCGCGTTGACGAGCTGCACCTCGAGCAGCTCCACCGACGGGACCTCGGCCATCATCAGGCGCCACGAATTCCGGCCGCGGAGGTCGACCTGCTGCAGGTCCTGGTCGAGCCGCCCTTCGGGGAAGAGGTCTTTCTGGGCGGTGAGCTCCTCGGGGAGGAGCGCGACCTGCGAGAGCTGCGCCGCGTGAGTGAGTCCAGCCGCGACGGCGATCCCGCCCCGCAGCGCCGGTGGCGCGTCGCCTTCGGGGAGGATCGAGTAACCGCGCAGCCCCTCGTAGGCGCCGAGCAGACGGCGGATGTGCGCCGGCTGGTCGCTCAGCGCCGCCATCTCTCCTTCCATCATGTGCTGGTAGAAGTCGGGGGGGCGCCTGACGGTCTGGCACGCATTGTTGACGATGAAGTCGAGCCGTGAATGCGTCGCGAGCAGCTGCCGGCAGAACGCTTCCACGCTCGGGGTGTGCCGGAGGTCGAGGCCGAAGATCTCGAGCCGGCCGGCCCAGCTTTCGAAGTCGGGCTCCTGTGCGTAGCGTGCGGCCGAGTCGCGCGGGAAGCGCGTCGTGACGATCAGGTGCGCGCCGGCGCGAAGGAGCTTGAGCCCCGCCTGGTAGCCGATCTTGACGCGGCCGCCGGTGAGGAGGGCGACGCGCCCGCGGAGGTCGGCGGTCTCGGTGCGCTTCGTGTAGTTGAGCGCGGCGCACGACGGGCAGAGCTGGTCGTAGAAGTGGTGCAGCTCGGTGTAGTCGCGCTTGCAGATGTAGCAGTTCAGCGTCAGCCCGTGATCGGCCGCGCCCTGCTCGCCGCCCCCGAGCTGCTCGAGGCTCGCCGGGGGAAAAACGTTAGGCGAGGTGAACACCGGCTGCCGGCGGAGCTTGCGGATCCCGGTTTCGGCGAGGACGCTCTCGGCGCGCTGGACCTTTTCCGCCTTGCGTGCCCGCTTGGTGAACTTGAGGAGCTGCCGCCGCTCGACCGCATCGGGGCGCGAGACGCGCCCCGCCGCATGGAGGAGGCGTGTTCGCTCGTCGGTCGGGACGCGGCCGAGCAGCGCGCGGTCCGCGGCGATCGACTCGAGCAGCTCGGTCGCGGCGCGGACGCGGTCGAGCAGCGTTTCCCCGGCGAGCTCCCGGGCCGGTGGCGATTCAGGGGCACTGGAAGACATCCGTGAAATCTAAGCGGTCGCCGGGAATGGAAGTCTCGAAACGGCCGACGATGAAAGCGCCCCGCGCCGGTGGCCGGCAAGCTCCTCGTGGCCGCGCAGCGAGGAGCGAAACGGACAGGGGTCGGAGCGGTCGTGGTGGGTCGGAGTGGGGGAGGGGTCGGAGTCAATCCGGGGGGATCATCCTATTTCGCCGGGCATAACCCTTCGAGAGTGGGGGAGGGGTCGGAGTCAATCCGGGGGGATCATCCTGTTTCGCCGGGCATAACCCTTCGAGAGACCAACGGGGGTCGACAGGGGTCGGAGTCAATATGGGGGGATCATCCTGTTTCGCCGGGCGTGCGCCTTCGAGCGCCGGCTAGCCCCCGCTGACGGCGGGGACGATCGTGATGGTGGCGCCATCGTCAACCGGGGTCGAGAGGCCATCGAGAAACTTCACGCTCTCATCGCCGAGGAAGACGTTGACGTGGCGGCGGAGCTCACCCTGTTCGGTGAGGACGCGGTCGGTGAGGGCCGGGAGGCGCGCGGCGACGGCGGCGAGGGCGTCGCCGACGGTCGTGCAGGGCTCGCTGACGACGAGGGTGCCGACCCCCCGCGTGTAGGGAGTCAGAGCGTTAGGCACGATCACCGAGATCGCCATGGTCAGGAGACGACCGCGGCCTTCACGCAGCAGATCGGCGGGAGCGCGTCGGCGAGCTCCTGCCAGCTCTTTCCCTCGTCGGCGGAGCCGAACAGCTTCCCGCCGCGGGTGCCGAAGTAGATGCCGGCGGGGTCGTGGCTGT
>DASZNJ010000157.1:0-2118 GCA_035551575.1 Gemmatimonadaceae bacterium | reverse complement strand
TCGGGAGTCGCGCCGCCCGCCGGGGCGTAGCGCGGCCCGTCCGCGGTCGGGACGCGCACCAGCCGCAGCTCGCGGAGGTCGCGCGACAGCGTCGCCTGCGTCACGTCCCAGCCGCGCTGGCGAAGCAGCCGCCGCAGCTCTTCCTGGCTGTCGACGACGTGCGCGCTCACGACCTCGAGGATTGTCGCCTGCCGGTCCTGCTTCGCTGTGCTCATGCCGTCGGGTGCGGGGTGCGCGGAGCTTAGCACCCGGACGGCTCCGGCGAAAGGCGGGAGTTGACGAACGGCTGCATAATTATTATGCATTCTCAGTGAATAAAATTCCCGTCGCCGTCCTCGGCGGCACCGGCTATGCCGGCGCGACGCTCTGCGAGCTGATCGACCGCCACCCGGCCTTCGAGCTGGCGTTCGCCACCGCGCGCACCCGCGGCGAGCTCCTGACCAGCGATGCGACCGCCGTCCCGGTGATCCCGGTCGACGAAGCGCCGCTCGACAGCGCCCGCGTCGTCTTCAGCGCCCTCCCCCACGGCGTCTCGGCGCACTGGGTCGAGAAGGCACGCGCCGCGGGGGCGCGCGTCGTCGACCTGTCCGCCGACCTTCGGCCGGGGTCCGGCGCGATCGGCGTTCCTTATGGGCTCACCGAGCTCGCGCGCGACGAGCTGCGCGGCGCCGACGTCGTCGCCAATCCCGGCTGCTACCCGACCGCCGTGCTGCTCGCCCTCGCGCCCCTGCTCCGGCGCGGGCTCATCGCCCCCGGCGCGACGATCGCGGCGACCGCCGCCAGTGGCGTCACCGGCGCGGGCGCGTCGCCGAAGAAGGAGCTGATGTTCGCCGAAGTCGCCGACAACTATCGCGCGTACGGCGTCGGCAACGCACACCGGCACGTCGCCGAGCTGCAGGCCATGGTGGCGCGCCACGGCTCGGATGCGGATCTCGTCTTCACCCCGCACCTCCTCCCCGTCGCCCGCGGAATCCTCGCGACGACGATCGTCCCGCTCGCGGAGGCGCTGCGCGATCCGGCCGCGCTCTGGCGCGAGGACTATGGCGATGAGCCGTTCGTCGAGGTGGCGAGCGCTCCGCCGTCGCTGCGTGAGGTCGTCGGGCGGAACGTCGTCCGCGTCCACGTCGCGGCCGCGTCGAACACCCGGCGGCCGGCGCTGATCGTGATCTCGGCGATCGACAACCTGATCAAGGGCGCCGGCGGCCAGGCGGTGCAGAACGCGAACGTGATGCTCGGGCTCGACGAGTGCGCTGGGCTCCCCCGATGAGCGCACCCGCCAACATCCGGGTGCTCAAGGTGGGGGGGCGCGCGCAGGAGGATCCGGCGCTCGTCGGCGAGATCGCCTCCGCCTGGCGCGCGGCGCCGGGCGCGCTCTGCGTCGTCCACGGCGGCGCGGTCGAGATCGACCGGCTCCAGCGCGCGTTGGGCGCGACGCCGCGGTTCGTCGGCGGCCGCCGCGTCACCAGCGCCGAGGACATCGACACGGTGCGGATGGCGCTCTCCGGCTCGGCGAACAAGCGGATGGTCTCGGCGCTCTGCGCGCTCGGCGTCCCGGCCGTCGGCGTGTCGGGCGAGGACGCGGCGATGCTTCGCGCAGCGCCCTTCGACGACGCCCTTGGCCGGGTCGGCCGCCCGCAGTCGGTGCGCGTCGACCTCGTCCGGCTGCTGCTCGGCGGCGGCTACCTCCCGGTGATCGCGCCGCTCGCCGCGGGAGCGGAGGGAGAAGCGGGAGCGCTCAACGTGAACGGCGACGACGCCGCGGCGGCGATCGCCGCCGCGTTGGGCGCGAGCGAGCTGCTGTTCGTGACGGACGTCGCCGGCGTCCGCCGCGACGGCGAGACGCTGGACAGCCTCGACGCGGCGGGTGCCGCGTCGCTGCTGGCGTCGGGAGCCGCCGAGGGCGGGATGGCGGTGAAGGTGGCGAGCGCGCTCGGCGCGCTCGCTGGCGGGACGGCTCGTGTCCGGATCGGCGGAACCGCGGCGATCCGCGACGCGAGCGCGGGTACGACACTCACGCTGCACGGAGAGGGAGTCCTGACATGACGATCGCCCCCATCGCGCCGCCTGCGAGCGACGCATTGCTTCCTGTCTACCGCCGCCAGCCGGTGGAGATCGCGT
>DASZNJ010000156.1:0-8203 GCA_035551575.1 Gemmatimonadaceae bacterium | reverse complement strand
GGATGCCCCTAAATGATCGTACGCGGTATTAACCGGCCGTTGGGCCGGCTATCCCCCACCGATGGACAAGTTTCTCACGTGTTACGCACCCGTCTGCCACTGAACTGGAGTTGCCCCCAGTCCCGTTCGACTTACATGTGTTAGGCACGCCGCCAGCGTTCGTCCTGAGCCAGGATCAAACTCTCCAATAGAAAGTCCAATTCAGCTCTACTCGAACAGCTGCCACGCTGTCGCGTGACAGCGTGTCCGAATCACTATATCGAATGATCAGGTTTGAACTCTCGCCGCAGCCCTGTCAGCCGCGGGTCATCGAGTCCGCCTCGCACATCCGTTATCCCAATTTCGATTATCAATCAGCAACTTCAAAACCGTTCAGCGTCGCATCAGCGACAGCCTTCAATACTACCAAGTTCAGCGCTTCGCGTCAACCCCTCGACGACTTCTCGAGCGTCAAAAACCAGCCGCGAAACCGGCGCCACAAAAAACTTCAGCGGCAGCCACCCAACATACACAAACTACCAAAACCCCGCAACCCCGGCTCGCATCAATCCCCCAACACAAGCATCAACCTCCCACCGCTCCCCTCAACCCGCGCAGCGCCACTCCCCCCACAACCTCCGCGACGCTCACGCCCCAGAGCGCGATGGCAACCGCGATCGCACGCATTCGCGATCGCACGCATTCGCACGCGTTCGCGATCGCGTTCGCGATCGCGATCGCGATCGCGATCGCTGCATACACATCCCGGCCGCAAAAAGATCCGCCACCCTCGACACTCGCGAGCCCCTCAAAAAAAGATGGCCCGCCGGCTGGCGGGCCACCTCATGCGCCCTCTCGGAATCGAACCGAGAACCTACTGATTAAGAGTCAGTTGCTCTAACCAATTGAGCTAAGGGCGCTCACTGTCCCTCCCCATTCCCTGCATCCCGCTTCCAACCTCGTTCAACGCTGGCGCGCCAGGAGGGAATCGAACCCCCGACCCACAGCTTAGAAGGCTGTTGCTCTATCCAACTGAGCTACTGGCGCTTCACCTGCGGCGGGCCGACCCCGAGGAGCCACCTGCCAGGTCGGGGCGCCCGGATTTGAACCGGGGACCTCCTGCTCCCAAAGCAGGCGCGATACCAGGCTACGCTACGCCCCGCTGAGGACGGAATGGTAATCCGCATGGGCGCGCTGGTCAACTGCCCGCCAGCATCTTCCACGCCGGCCGTTCATTCCCCCATCGAGAGCAGTGCGTTGCACAGCGCGCGCATCGCGCGCCCACGATGGCTCACCTCCGCCTTCGCCTCCATCGTCGCCTCACCGAACGTCGCACCCAGCTCCGGCGACCAGAAGTATGGATCGTAGCCGAACCCCCCGCTCCCCCGCGGCTCCTCGACGATGAACCCGATGGTCTCGCCGCGGCGGACGACCTCCCGCTCGTCGTCGACGTAGGCGCCGACACAGACGTAGCGCGCCCCGCGCCCGCGCTGCCCCGCGGCATCGGCGGCGGCGAGCGCTGACAGCAGCATCGCGTTGTTCGCACCGTCGAGCGCCGCTCCGTCGAGGTCGCCGCGGCCGCTCCACCGCTTGCTCCGGACCCCGGGCATGCCGCCCAACGCGTCGACGGCGAGCCCCGAGTCGTCGGCGATGCAGGGCAGGCCGCTCCGCTCGTGGAACCAGCGCGCCTTCGCCACGGCGTTGTCCTCGAATGTCGCGTGGGCCTCGATCGCGTCCTCGCCGGGATCGGGAGCGATCCCCGCGTCGTCGAGCGTGAGGAGGCGGCTGCCTAACGGCGCGAGCAGCGGCAGCAGCTCGCGCCGCTTCCCCTCACTGCGCGTCGCGATGAGGATCGCCGGGACGCGCGCCGTCGCGCTCACCGCCGGGCGGTCAGCGGGCCAGCGCCGCCGCCTGCGCGGCGTCGAGCTGCCTGCCCCCGGCGACGGCGAGGTCGAGAAGGCGGTCGAGCGCGGCGCGGTCGAACAGCCCGTGCTCCCCGGTCCCCTGCACCTCGACGAAGCGGCCTTCCCCGCTCATCACCACGTTCATGTCGACCTCGGCGACGACGTCCTCGGCGTACTCGAGGTCGAGCCGCGGCTCGCCACCGATCACGCCGACGCTGACGGCGGCGATGCGGCGCCTGACCGGGGTCCGCGCGATGCGACCCGTCCGCACCATCCAGTCGAAGGCGTCGATGACGGCGACGCAGGCGCCGGTGATCGCCGCGGTGCGCGTCCCGCCGTCGGCCTGCAGCACGTCGCAGTCGAGCTTGAGCGTGAACTCACCGAACATGAAGTCGTCGAGCATCGCCCGCACGCTGCGGCCGATCAGCCGCTGGATCTCCTGGGTGCGGCCGCCGACCTTGTCGCGCTCGCGCGAGGTTCTCGTGTGTGTCGCGCGCGGCAGCATCGCGTACTCGGCGGTGAGCCACCCCTCGCCGCGCCCGCGCCGCCAGCCGGGCACGCCGTCCTCGACCGACGCCGTGCAGAGCACCCGGGTCGACCCGAAGGAGACGAGGCAGGAGCCCTCGGCATAGGGCGCGGCCGCGCGCTCGAGGGAGACGGGACGAAGCTGGCCGGCGGAGCGGCCGGCGCGGGAAACGTTAGGCATGACGTGGCGCGCGGAGGCGCTCGATGATCGACGTGGTGGACTGCCCGGGAGTGAGCGGGATGATGACGCACTCCCCGCCCCAGCTCCGGACCTCGGCGGCGCCGACGACGGTGTCCGGCGAATAGTCGCCCCCCTTCACGATGACGTCGGGGCGAAGGAACCTGACAAGCTCGAGCGGGGTGTCCTGGTCGAACACCGCGACGGCGTCGACGGCCTCGAGGCCGGCGAGGACGTAGGCGCGCTCGGCCTCGCTGCGCACGGGGCGGTCCGGGCCCTTCAGCCGCCTGACGCTCGCGTCGCTGTTCAGCCCCACGAGCAGCGCGTCTCCCCGCTCGCGCGCGCCGCGAAGGACGTCGAGGTGCCCCGGGTGCAGGAGGTCGAAGACGCCGTTCGTGAAGACGACGCGGCCGGGCTGCTTCGCGCGCCACGCTCGCGCGCGCTCCCAGTCGAGAACCTTGCGTGCCGGGTCGAAGGGGCTCAGAAGGTCCTCTCCACGCGCGGCTGAAAATGGATCTCGCGCACGTAGAGCGGGAGCTCGACGCGCTCGTAGTAGTCCGTCGAGATCGTGATCCGGCGATCGCGACGACGGATCTGGATGCTGTACGCGCCCTCGGGGAGGTTCAGCGTATCGGCGGCGAGCTTGAGGTTGTTGCGGATCGCGTCGTCGTCGAAGTGCGCGGCGAACCGCGCGTTCTGCTCCATCGAGTCGTGGAACCGGTAGTAGCGAAGGTAGACTTCACCAACGTTCACCGCGAAGTACCCGGCGGCGACGAAGACCAGCAGCATCACCAGGCAGCCGAGCGACGACCGGCCGGCACGCGGGCGCGGCATCGTCACCATTGTGACTGAGCTCCCTCGACGACGTCGGTCACGAGCTTCTTCAACGCCTCCCGCCGGCCGTTGATCTCGTTCGGCTCCTCATATTCCCCCTCCGCGGTCATCCCCTTGCGCTGCCAGAGCATCTTCCCCGTCTTCTGGTCGACGATCTCGATGTCGCAGACGATCTGGAGCTTGCGCCTCGCGGACGTCACCTGGCCGCGACTGGCCGAGAGCGCGATCGGGATTCCCGTGTCATAGCGAAGCAGGGTGCCGCGGACGACAGCGTCGGCGCGCACTTCCGGCGCGTCGCGAAGGCCGAGGCGCGACTTCATCTCGCCGCGCAGCGCCTCCCAGACCTCGCGCTGGAGGTCGGCCTGGGGGGTCTCGTTCTCGAAGGGGAGGACGGCGACGGTATGGATGTTCGACGGCAGCCCGCCCCCGGCGAAGCCGTACGGCCAGCAGCCGGCGACCGCGACGAGCAGCACGAGGAAGCTAGAACGACCAGATCGACGCATCAAAGTCCGCATTGCTGTCCACGCTGGTGATCACCAGCTCGAGCGACCGCCGGGAGGCGGCGTCGAAATATCGCACGTGGCGGTCGTCGGCGCGAACCACGCTCTGGACGATGCGCCCGTCGTCGATCCGTTCGAGCCGCCGGAGGGAGCCGGCGGCGACGGTGACGCGCCACACGGTTCCCCGGCCGATGTCGAAGCGGAGGGTGTCACCGTCGAGGCGCGCGGTAGTGTCCGCGGCGGGAGGAACCGCGAGCCGGCCGAGCGCGGCCCAGAGGAGGGGGGGCGGCGGGATCATCCGGCGAAGGGCGTCAGGACCCGGCGCACGGAGCTCATCGCCGACGAGGATAGCGGTTGCGCCCCCCATCCCGCCGCCGACGAAGAGGTCGAGGCGCGCACTGTCCGGGTAGGCGGCGCGGACCGCGCCGTCACCGGAGGCGTGGATGTCGCGATCCTCGTACTTCCAGTCGAACACCCAGCGCGTGTGTCCGGCCGGGATCTCGATGGGGGGAAGCGCCACGCGCGTCGCCACTCCGGGAAGTGCGTGCGCCCTGGGAATGCAGCCCGCAACCGCCGGAGCCATCGATGCGAGCAAGGCAGCGGAGAGGAGCCGATTCACGGGACCACGATGTTCATGATCGCGTCGCCCTGGACGAGCCGATCCATGACGTCTTCTCCGCCGACGACCCGGGCGAAGATCGTGTAGCGGGCATCGAGGTGCGGTTGCGGCGACAGCGTCAGGAAGTACTGGCTTCCCCCGGTGTCTGGACCGGACAGCGCCATGCCGACCGCACCGCGGCGATAGCGCTCCGTGTTCAGCTCGTCGCGGATCGCGTAGCCCGGGCCACCGTTGCCATCGCCGCGGGGATCACCGTCCTGGGCCACGAAGTTGGGGACGACGCGGTGGAAGTGCACGTTGCGGTAGAAGCCCTCGCGCGCGAGCGCGACGAAGTTCGCGACGGTGAGCGGGGCTTCTTCGCCAAGGAGCTCGAGGGTGATCGAGCCGCGGGCGGTCTCGATGCGGGCGCGTGGCGGCGCGCCCCCGAGCGAGGGCGCCACGAATTCGCGAACCGCCCGCTCGTACCACCCCGCTGCCCGAGGGACGCCCTCGGTTCCCGGCCACGCAGCGAGCGGGGTCACGCCACGCGCTTCAGCGCGGACGAGGGGGTCATCGGAGGCCGGGAGCGCCGAGATTCGCGCGTGCAGGGAATCGGTGACGGCCGCACTGTCGCGCTTCCATGCGTGGGCGAGATAGCGGATCGCGGCAACGCGGGCGTCGTTCCCCGAATCGCGCGCGGCGAGCGCGTAGCTGGAGAGCACCGCCGGGATCTCGCTCGCCCGGGCGCTGTCGGCGAGGGCGAGCAGCGCGGTCGCCCGGACGAAGAAGTCGGGGTCGCGAAGCGCCTGGAGGACGACGGGACGCCGCGCCGAGCCCCCGGCCGAGTCGAGGTAGGCGGCGACGGCGGCGACGGCGGACTGCCTCACGCGCGGGTCGCGGTCCGCCAGGAGCGGCGTCGCGATCGCGGTGCCGGTGGCCGGGCTCGGGGCCAGCGCGGCGGCATCCGCGAGGGCGGCGCGCAGGTGCCAGTCGGTGGCGGAGCGCCACTGCTGGTGCGCGGGGAGCGCCACGCCGGAACGAGTCGCGGACTCGAGCAGGCTGCGCCGGTACATCGTGCTCGTGTCGGCGTTCCAGAGCGACAGCCAGAGGTCGGTCGCGAGCTTGCGCCCCGCGAGCGATTGGGCGGCAGCGATCCGCACGTTCGCGTCACGGTCGCGGGTCGCAGTGATGATCGGCGCGACCGACGAGTCGCCGAACGACGCCAGCGAGCGCACCGCGTTGATGCGGACATGCGGCGCCTCGTCGACGACGAGCGTCCGGAGCACCTCGAGGGCGGGTGCGGCGAGGGAGTCACCGGTCGCCCCGCGCACGAGCGCGCGGGCGACCTGGGCGCGCGTCTCCGAGGGGGCGCATTCGTACGCCCCGGCGGGCGCGCGCACCGAGCTGTCGGACGCGAGGAGTCGCGCGTCGCGCGCGACGGCGAGCATCGTGCTCACTCCTGCGGGCACGCGTGGGCGCGACAGCGCATACGCCCCCGCCCAGCGAACGCAGGGATCCGCGCTGGCCAGGGCGGCGATCGCAGGGGCGGGGGGCACGGGACGCAGCTTCGCGCTGGCGAGGAGCAGCTCCGCGCGCACCGCGGGGGGTGCCGAGTCGGCGCGGGCGATGATCGTCGCCCGCGCGAGCTCGCCGATCTCGCCGAGCGCGAACGCCGCCTGGACGGCGACCGGGGAGGTGGAGGAGAGCGCGCTGTCGAGGGCGCCGATGCTCGCGCTGTCACGAAGCAGGGCGAGCGAGAACGCTGCGCGCGCGGCGACCGAGGAATCCGCGTCGCGCAGGAGCGCACGCATCATCGGGGCGGCGGCGCGAAGGCGCAGCTGGCCGACCGCGAGCGCTCCCGCGCGCCTCACCGCGACGTTCGCGCTGGCGACGGCCGCATCGATCGCCGCCGTGTCCGGCCGGCGGGCGTCGGTTGCGGCGAGGACGCGCGCGTAGAGCGCCACGTCAGCGGGGGAGAGCGCGCCCTGCGGGGCGAGGCGGGCGGTCGCGCACCCGGCGACGCCGGCGACCGCCATGCCTAACGTCACGAGCCGGGCGATTGCCGGCCGGCGAATCACCCGGTGGCCCGGGTCAGGGCAGGTCGCGCCTGAGGAGCTCGCGCGTCTCGCGAGGAAGCTGGACGGGGCGGCCGCCCTGATCGAGCGAGACGAGGGTTGTGCTGGCCGAGACGAAACGGGTGCCGGTCTCCGCATGAACGATCTCGTAGTCGAAGGTGAGCGCGCGCGAGCGAACCTCGCGAAGGGTCGTCTCGACGCGGATCATCTGGTCGTAGCGTGCCGACGCATGATAGCGCAGCGTGGCTTCGGCGACCGCGAGCAGCATCCCGTTCCGCTCGAGATCGGCGTAGGTGGCACCGCGGACGCGGAGGTACTCGGTGCGCCCGATGTCGCACCAGTGCAGGTAGTTCGCGTGGTACACCACTCCCATCTGGTCCGTTTCCGGATAGCGGACGCGAAACTCGACCGCGTGCATCGGACGCCCGGCGTCGCTCATGACTCGAGGCCGAGGGCGCGGGCGCGATCGCGCGCGCTGGGGGTGAGGAGGGCGCGCGGGGGCAGCGCCCCGCCCTCGCGCGCGATGCGGACCACGTCCCGCTCCGTGATGAGCACCGGCCGGGCGGGCGCACGGGGCGCCGCCGAGACGATGCGGGCGCGATCGCCCGTCTTCACGCCGGCGGCGAACGCCTCATCGGCGTCGAGGTGCAGCTCGGTCGAGTACTGCCTTCCCGCGCGAACCAGGACGCCGTGAAAGGTCGTGGCTCGCGCGCCGTCGCCGACACGCACGTCGAGCCGGTCGCCGTCGGCCAGCCCCCAGCGCGCGGCGTCATCGCTGCCGAGGTGAAGGTGGCGGGCAGCGACGATCACCCCTCTCGAGAGCATGACGCTGCCGCTCTTCCCCTGCAGCGTGACGCCCCCGATCGAGTCGGCGAGCGACCCGCTCGCGGCGATCGGGGGGGCGATGCCGAGGCGGAAGGCGTCGGAGAGGGAGATCTCGAGCTGCGTCTCGCCGCGCGCGGGGCCGACGACACGCACGGAATCCAGCTTGCCGCGCGGGCCGATGACGGCGACGGTCTCGTTGGCGGCAAACTGGCCCGGCTGCGAGATCGGGCGGAGCACGGTTGGCTGCTCGCTGCCGAATAGTTGCAGCGCGTGCGCGGGCGAGAGATGGACGTGGCGATTGGAGACCCCGATCGCCACGTCGATCTCGATGGAGCGGAGCCGACTCGTGCCGCGGTGACGCATGCGTCCGACCGGTGCGACGTCGGGAGCCGGCGCGCGCCCGGCGGCCGCGGCGCGGACGGCATTGGTCAGCTCCGCGGTCGACGCGCGGCGGATTCCGCCCGAGGCGCCGCCCGCCGATCCGGCGGGGCGGGCTCCGGCCGTGGGGAGTCCGGGCGCGACGTCGTCGAGTCGCTGGGCCGCGCCGCTCCAGACCGGGGGCTCGGTCGAGCGGGAGGGGGGCTCGGGACGGACGGGGGTCGGCAGCCAGGTCGCGTCGCGCGCCGGACCGCCAGCCCTGACGTTCGGCGCCTGGCGAAGCAGTGCTTCGACGACGAGAGCGACCAGGCGCTCGATCTCCTGTTCGGTCACCTGTGGCCCCCGCGGAAATCGCGCAGGAAGTCGTCGACGATGCGCTGGACCTCGGCGCCGGCGAGGGTGACATC
>DASZNJ010000155.1:0-4695 GCA_035551575.1 Gemmatimonadaceae bacterium | reverse complement strand
CAAGCCGCAGTACGACGAGTACCGCTTCGCCGATGGTCACAGCGTGATGGTGCTGGCCGAAGGCCGCCTGCTCAACCTCGGCTGCGCGACCGGCCACCCGAGCTTCGTGATGTCGGCGTCGTTCTCGAACCAGGTGATGGCGCAGATCGAGCTGTTCGGGAACACCAGCCGCTACGAGAAGAAGGTGTACATCCTTCCCAAGCACCTCGACGAGAAGGTGGCGCGGCTGCATCTCGACAAGCTCGGCGTGAAGCTGACGAAGCTGACGCCGGAGCAGGCAGCCTACCTGAGCGTCCCGGTGGACGGCCCGTTCAAGCCGGAGCACTACCGGTACTAGGAGGCCGCGGCCGAGATGGTCTATCGCGGCGACGGCTGTCAGCCATTAGCTATTAGCACGAAGGAGCGGCGTTGGGGTTTTCGACCTCAACGCCGTTCGCCAATGGCTGATAGCTGGCGGCTGATAGCTGCTGTGATGGCCAACGGCTGCTATCCCGCCCACCCCGAACCAACCGGCCCCCATGGACCCCCGCTTCGTGAGCAGCGCCAACTACATCCCCGGGTATCACATCGCGCAGTCGCTCGGGATCGTCCGCGGGATCACCGTGCGGTCGCGATCAGTGGTCGGGCAGTTCGGCGCCGGCCTCCAGCGCATCTTCGGCGGGAACATCACGATCCTGACGGAGCTCTGCGAGAGCGCGCGCGAGGAAGCCTACGACATCATGTGCGCCCACGCCGAGGCCGCGGGGGCGAACGGGATCATCTCGGTGGACTACGACGCGACCGAGCTGATGACCGGAGTGACCGAAGTGCTGTGCTACGGGACGGCGGTCATCGTCGAGGCGGGCTCCGATGCGGCGGCGGGGTATCGCCGTTAGGCGGGGAGCCAGCGTCGGTTCCGGTGCCCACGGCCTCGACTCACCGATGACGCGGTAGCTCCTCGCGCCTGGACCAGCCGTAACAGGTGTACAACGATTTCGCGGATGACGCGGATGTCGCGGATCGCTCCTCGTGGCTGACCGGGGCAGTATCCGCGTAATCCGCGAAATTGTAGTTCACCTGTTGATGCTCATCAGGCGCGAAATCCCGACCCGGCTCACGGAACTTCAGCAGCAGGCCGGCCGGCGTCCTACACGCTCTCCCGCTTCCGCCGCACCAGCGCCGCACGGGCGAAGGGTGCCTCGCGGCTGTCGCGGTGGCGCTCGACGATGCGTCGCAGCTCGGTGAGCGACTTCGCCGGCGCATCGAGGGGGCCGTCGTAGAGGTCGATCAGCCGCTGCGTCGCGTAGAGGTCGTTCTGTGGCGAGCAGCCGGGGATCTTCCTGATCTCGGCGAACAGCGCGGCCGCGCGGGCGTGATCAGTGCCTCGCGCGTAGAGCTCCGCCGCCTGGGCGCGCGGGACGATGGCCGCCGGCTCGGCGGCGATCACCCGCTCGTACTCGCCTAACGCGTCGGCGACCTGGCCCGCCGCGGCCATCGCCTCGATGTGCGAATAGCTCGCCTGCCGCGGCGCTTCCCGCCGGTTTGGCCAGAGAAAGCCGAGAAACCCCTCCGACGAGGCGCGCGGAAACCAGAGCACTCCGAGCCAGACGATGAACGTGCCGAGTGGGGTCCCCAGCACCGGGTAGGGCCAGAACGGGATCCCCGGATGCGGAAGCAGCGACCCGACGGCGGTCGAGAGGATGAACGAAACGAAGATGCCGATCGAAAGGACGCGCAGCATGAAGGCACGTTCCTTCCGTGCGCGGGCGGCCGCGTCATCGGACGAGGCGTCGGCGAAGTGGACGTAGGGCTGGTGGGTCTGCACGTCCAAGGACGAACTCGGGTGGCCGGAGGTCTCCGAGACACAGCGTGGGAATGGAAGTCGCGAAACGACACTGGGAATGGAAGTCGCGAAACGACACCGGGAATGGAAGTCGCGAAACGACACTGGGAATGGAATTGTCGAAACCGCCTGACGATGACAGGGTGTCAGCAACGTCCGCAGTAGCGCTGCGGGCTCTCGGGCCCACGCGTTTTCGAGACTTCCAATTTCCCAAGCCGCTTCGAAACTCCCATTTCCGCCAAGGCGTTTTCGAGACTTCCATCTTCCCAAGCCGTTTCGATACTTCCATTTCCCCAGGGCGTTTCGAGACTTCCCCCTCCCCAAGCCGTTTCGCGACTTCCATCATCATGCCGTTTGACGAGCAGAGTTCTTGCCTCAGACGTGTGCATGATCATCGTAATCGGCGCCGGCGTCGCCGGCCTTGCTGCCGCTCGTGCCCTCGTCCGCTCGGGCGAGGAAGTGCGAGTGCTCGAAGCCCGCGACCGCATCGGCGGGCGGATCCTCACCGAGCGCAGTGAATCGCTCCGCGTGCCGATCGAGCTCGGCGCGGAGTTCGTGCACGGGGAGGCGAGGGAGGTCGCCGAGGTCGCGCGTGAGGCGGGGCTGCTGCTCTGCGACGTGCGCGGCGACCGGTGGCGTGTCGAGGGGAAGCGACTGACCGACGTCGACGATTTCTGGGGGGACGTCGAGACGGTGCTCGGCAAGCTGCGCAGCGATCGCGAGCCGGACCGGTCGTTCCAGGACTTCCTCGAGACGGGGCCAGGGGGACCGAAGCTTGCGCGGGCGCGGGCGATCGCGCGCGAGTACGTCGCCGGATTCCATGCCGCCGACCCCGCGCTGATCAGCGAGCGGGCACTCGCGGATGGCGGGGCGCCGGAGGGCCCGGCCGAGGAGCGAACGGCGCGGGTCCTCGACGGCTACGACACCGTGCCGGGCTGGCTCGCGCGCGAGCTCGATGGGTCGATCGAGACGGGCGTCGTCGTCCGCGCGGTGCGCTGGCGCCGCGGGTCGGTCGCGGTCGATGCGATCGAGGGTGCGAGCGGCGCCCGTCGCCGGTACGAGGGGAGGGCGCTGGTCGTCACCGTACCGTTAGGCGTCCTGATCGCCGCCGGTGGCGACGGCGCGATCGCCTTCGAGCCCGAGCCGCGCGGGCATCTTGCCGCGGCGCGCAAGCTGGCGATGGGCGACGCGCGGCGCGTCGTGCTCGCCTTCGACGAGCCCGTCTGGGAACAGGTGCCGAAGTCCCGCCTGCCCGAGGACGCGGTGATTTCGATGATGAGCTTCCTCCACGGCGACGATCCGAGCTTCCCGGTGTGGTGGACGATGATGCCGGTCCGCGCGCCGCTGCTCGTCGGCTGGGCGGGGGGGGTGCGCGCGACTTCGATGGTCGGCGTTCCGCCGTCTGAAGTGATCGGCCGCGCGGTGTCCGCGCTCTCGCGCTCGCTCGGGATCGCGAAGCGCCGACTCGCCGGCGCGGTCACGGAGGCGTGGACGTACGACTGGGGGAACGACCCGTTCGCGCGCGGCGCGTACAGCTACTCGATGGTCGGCGGGAGCGGCGCGGCGAAGACGCTCGCGCGAGCGGTCGAGGACACGCTCTTCTTCGCGGGCGAAGCGTGCGACGGTCGCGGGCGGAACGGGACCGTGCACGGCGCGATCGCGAGCGGGATCCGCGCCGCGAAGCAGGTCGTCCGGCCGAGGCGGGCGTCGCGACGCCGGTGAACGCCACGCACCACGGTGGTGAGAAGCCTGGCGGGGGCGGATACGGAAAGCCGGAGGCCCACTCCCCCGAACGAGAGGGGGGCCACCGGGGCGGTCACGCGCAGTCCCACTCGGAGCGCGCAGCGCCGCGAAGAAGGGGTGGGAGACCCGGAGAAAGAACGAAGACTGGCCGCCGCCGGCCGGCGGCGAGGGGAGAAAGCGGTAAAGTCTGCCGAGCGAGGGCCGATACTGGAGTCATCGGCGGGGCCCACGGCCGCGCCCGTTGCGTGTCCCGGGCGCAAGACGTCTGGATACGGGCGCCGATTCAGTGCCCCATCTCACGCAGACAGGATCATGACTCGAATCCATTCCCTCGCCGCCGCGGCGCTCGTTCTCCTTGCCACCCCGCTCGCCGGACAGGCCGTCGCGACGGCAGCCACCCCGGCCGCGACGGCAGCTGGCACGCGGCCGTTGCCGCCGATCCCGGCGGCGCGCCAGTTCACGCACTGGGGCGAGTTCGAGAGCAGCTACGACGACGACGAAAACTCGAGCTCCGTCGCGATGAATCTCCGCTTCGACGAGACGCAGCGCGACGTCTTCATTCGCCGCGGGTCGGTGGCACAGGTGGAGATGAGCACCGGCTTCGTCTTCAACGGGCGCGTGATGAAGCAGTACCCCGAGGTCGTGACGATCATGTTGAAGTTCACGCGTCCGACCGACGAGGCGCTCAAGTCCGACCGCGTCGGGACGGGTGACATCGCGATCTACGTCGACGGCGGGGTTCCGATCGTCGTCCCCGGTCCGCTCGTCTCGCGGAACGCCGTCGACATCAGCGGCAACCGCGCGCGGAACGTGGAGGACACCTACATCGTCGTCCTCAGCCTCCCGCAGTTCCTGCGCATCGTCAACGGCGCGCAGGTCGATGCCCAGCTCCACGAGCTGCGCATGGAATTCACCGGCGGCCCGCTCGAAGCCATGCGCGACCTCGCCAGCCGCCTCGAGCTCGCGCCGCAGTAATTCGTCAGGCTTCCGCCGGCCCGGGTCGCGCCCGGTTCGCGCCCGGTCCGGTCGCGACGCCGAGCCAGGGTTGGCTCCCCCGACTTCGTCGGATGGTCGCTGCACCCTGGCTCGGCGCCGCTCCCTTCAGATCGCGGTACCAACCCGCAGTTTCA
>DASZNJ010000154.1:0-5352 GCA_035551575.1 Gemmatimonadaceae bacterium | reverse complement strand
GCGGCGCTGCTGCTCGACATGGTGATGCTGTCGAGCGGGATGCGGGAGTCCTTCCGCTCGCTCCTGACGAGCCGCGGCTTCGACCTCCGCGTCGCGCCGAAGGGGACGCTGCCCTTCGACACCGAGGCGACCATCGCCGATGCCGGCGCGACGGTCGCCGCCTTGCGCGAGTCCCCCGACATCGTCGCCGTCGCCCCGGTCCTTGGCGGGACGATCCATCTCCCGCGCGCGGGGGGGAGCGCGGTCAGCTCCGTCGCGCTCGGCGTCGATCCGGCGGCGCAGGGAGACTACGTGCTGCTCGAGGGGCGCGATCCCGGGGAAGGGGAGATCGTCGCCAACGACGCGCTGCTCGCGACGAGCGGCCATCGGCTCGGCGACACGCTCACCATCGCCGGCGGCTACGACCCCCAGCTCCGGCGCTTCGATTCGCCGCGCCTGGTGAGGATCAGCGGCCGGGTGCGGTTCGTCTACCTCGCCCGCGACCAGCGCGCCGCCGCGATGCCGCTCGCGGCGATGCAGGCGTTAGGCGGGGTGGCCCGGCGGGATCGTGTCTCGCTGATGATGATCCGCTCCCGCCCGGGGAGCGACGCCGAAGCGGTGCGGCGATGGATCGCGACACGCCTGCCGAAGGTGACCGCGATCTCGACGGCGACGGCGATCGCGCAGGTCGAGCAGCGGTTGAGCTACTTCCGCCAGCTCGCCTTCATCCTCGGGAGCGTCAGCCTCGTCGTCGGCGTCCTCCTCGTCGGGACGCTCGTCACGGTCAGCGTGAACGAGCGCATCGGCGAGTTCGCCGTGCTCCGCGCGATCGGCATCGCCCGCCGTACGATCACGGCGCAGATCATGATCGAAGGGGCGGTCCTCATGCTCGCCGGGGCGGCGCTCGGGCTCGCTCTCGGCCTCGTCACCGCGCGCTACCTCAACACGATCCTCGCCAGCTTCCCCGGGCTGCCGCAGTCGATCGATTTCTTCCTCTTCCAGCCGCGTGCGGCCTGGACCGCGCTCGGGCTCCTCGCCCTCGCCGGAGTCGCGGCCGGGGCATGGCCGGCATGGCGCGGCGCCTCGCTGCCGATCGCCCGCGTCCTGCGCGAGGAGGCAGCGTGAGCGACGAGCCGGTGCTGCGCCTCGACGCGGTCGAGCGGACCTATCACATGGGCGGCGAGGAAGTCCACGCCGTGCGCGGCGTCTCGCTGGCGATCGACGCCGGCGACTACGTCGCGATCGTCGGCCCCTCGGGATGCGGGAAGTCGACGCTCCTCAACCTCCTCGGCGCGATCGACCGTCCCGACCGGGGGCAGGTCTACCTCGACGGCCGCGATGTCGGAGCGTTAGGCGACGGCGAGGCGACCGCGCTCCGGCTGCGGCGGATCGGCTTCGTCTTCCAGCGCTTCCACCTGCTCGCCGCGCTCAGCGCCCGCGAGAACGTCGAGCTCCCGATGTCGGAGGCAGGGATCGGACGCGCCGGGCGCGCGGCGCGGGCGCGCGAGCTGCTCGCCTACGTCGGGCTCGCGGCGCGCGAGAAGCACCGTCCGCCGCAGCTGTCGGGGGGCGAGCAGCAGCGGGTCGCCATCGCCCGCGCGCTCGCCAACCGCCCCGCGCTCGTCCTCGCCGACGAGCCGACCGGCGAGCTCGACGCCCGCACCGGGGCCGAGATCGCCGCGCTCTTCCGGCGGCTCAACGACGACGGCACGACCCTCGTCGTCGTGACCCACGACGAGGACCTCGCGGCCGCCGCGAAGCGGACGATCCACATGCGCGACGGGGTCGTCGTCCGCGACGAGCGGGTCGATCCCGTGCACCGGCCGGTGGCGATCGCCGACCGCCACGGCTGGCGTTAGGCATGTACGCCCGGCTCGCCGTTCGCCACCTCGCGCTGCGCCCGGCCCGGACGCTGCTCCTCCTCGCCGGCTATGGGGTCGGCGTCGCGGTCATGGTCGTCCTCCTTTCCATCGGCGAGGCGCTGCTCGCCCAGGCCCGCGACGAGAGGCTGGTCGGGGGCGGCGACATCACCGTCCTCCCCGAGGGCATCGACGTCGAGGTGATGAAGACCGGCGGTCTCGGCGGGATGTACTTCTCGATCGACCATGCCCGCTTCATCCAGCTCCAGCTGCTGGCGTCGCCGCGTCTGTCGGCCGACGTCAAGGCTGTCGCGCCGCAGATCGACGGGACGCTGCTCTACCTGCGCGCGGCCGATGGCATCGAGCGCACCGTGCGGGCGAGCGGCGAGATCCCCTCGGCGACACGCGCGGTCGGGGCGATGCCGGTCCTCGCGGCCGGGAGATGGGATGACGATTCGGGCGACGTCCGCTGGGCTCGGCCGACGCTCGCGCAGCTTCACGACGACATCGACCACTTCCATCTCCCGCCGGCTGGCCTCACCCCCGCCGAGCGTGCGTCGTGGGCGGAGTGGCACTACTTCAACGTGCTGTCCGCCGACCGGAAGCGCTGGGCGTTCATAACGCTCCTTGCCGGCGGCGACATTCCCGACGGTCGCTGGGGGGGCGAGACCCTGGTCACCCTCCGCGAGGAAGGGAAGCGCGAGCGGCGCTTCGTCGCCCGTGTCCCCTCCGCCGCGGTCGCCCTTTCGACGACCCGCGCCGGCCTGAATGTCGGCGAGTCGCGGGTGACGCTTCTCGCCGACGGCCGATATGAGCTGCATGCCGTCGCGGCCGCCGCCGACGGGGGAACGGGAACGGTGACCGTCGATCTCGTCGTCGCCCCGCAGCCGCGGGCGTACTTCCCCGGTGCCGCGTTAGGCGACGGGGTCGTCTCCGGCTATGCCGTTCCCGCGCTTCGCGCCGACGCCTCGGGCAGCATCTGCACCGGCGGGGAGTGCGAGCGCTTCCACGGCGCGCAGTCGTACCACGACCACAACTGGGGGGTGTGGCAGGGCGTCACCTGGGAGTGGGGGGCGGCGCGGGCGGGGAGCTACACGTTCCTCTACGGACGCGTCGACACCCCGGGAAGCGACCGCGGAGCGCTCTTCCTCTACCTCGTCGATTCGCTCGGCTTCCGCGCCCTCTTCCGGCCGTCGAGCATCAGCTATGACGACGCGCGGACGATCCACGTCGACGGCCACGCGGTACGCGTTCCAGCGACCGCGCGGATGATCGATGTCCGCGGCGACGACACCCTGCGTGTCGACCTCGTGATCGAGGACGCGATCGGCACCGACATGCGCCGCGGCGCCGAGCGCGGTGGCCACACCGCGTCGGCCGCGCATCCCTGGTTCATCCAGATGAAGGGCACCGCCCGCCTCACCGGCCGCGTCGGCGGCCACCCGGTCGCCGGCAATGGAACGGGCTTCTTCGAAACCTATCGGTGACACCCCCCTTTAGGGGTCGGAGTCAGCTCGACCGCCCCGCACGCCGCAGGGGCCGGAGTCGCCGGGCTTGCCGGCGACTCCGACCCCTCCCAGCGGCTGCCAGCGGCTGCCAGAGCCGCCACGGCCGTCAGGCGGCCGTGTTAGTACCGCTGCGACCGGTCCTCGCCTTCGTTCCGCATCCGGTCGTCGGCAGGGGTTTCGTTCAGCGCCCCGTCCGCGCCGCGGGGAGCGAGCCCGGACGAGCCGATGTTCTCCACTCCCTCGCCGGCCACGGGATCCGCGAAGCTCGCGCCCCGATCCGCGTCGCTGCTCTGCAGGCCTCGCTGTCGTGACTGCTGGTTGTCGTACTCATGCGCCCGCGAGCTGCCGCCGCTGTCCGTCGCGCTGCTGTTCAGCGGCACGTCCCCCTGCCGGGTGTAGCTGCTTCCCTTCGGCGACGCCAGTCGCGACTCGACATCGTCGGCGATGCTCGACCTGCCTGACGATGCCCCCGTCGGGTCGGAGTTCGAATCCCCGGCGAAGGATGTCGTCGGCCGGCGCCCGTACTGGTCGACGGTGCCTTCCGGCTCGCTCTCCGGGACGTCGGCACCGGTTCCAACGCTGCCATGAGTCCCCGTCGAGCTGAGCGAGTTCTTCGCGCTCGAGTCGCCGGTGAGCGATGACTGCGACGCGGCGCCGCGCACGTACGCGGTTCGCGCGTAATCGCGCATCTCGTTCCAGTCGCTTCCCTCGACCGCCGCATTCCCCGTCCAGCCGCGCTCGAGGTGCGGCTCGATGTCCTCGAACGAGCGTCCCGCATACTCGGGGTTCCGGCTCGCGAGATAGCCAAGCTGGTACGCCGGGCGCACCCGGTCGTATGACCGGCCGGCGCCGGAGGGGATCGCGCTTGCCCGGGTTTCGTAATCGGCGCGGAAATGCTCGTCGTCCGCGTGCGAGAAGTTCGACGCTGCTTCGGCGATCGCGCGTCCGGTCCACCAGCCCCCGATCGCGCCGGCAATTCCGCCGATCACTGTCCCGATCGGACCGCCGATCGACCCGATCGCCGCGCCGGCGAGCACGCCGCCGATCCCACCCGCCGCCTCACCGACCTGGTCGCCCACCGTCGGCTCGTGATCGTGCCGGACGACGATGCCATCGTTGGCGCGCACCGTGCGATCGGCCAGCGTGTCGGTCTCGCTTCGAGTGACCAGCGAGTCGTCGCGCACCAGCGAGTCGGAGGACGTGTAGCCCGCGTCCCGCTCGTCCGCGCGCCGCAGCTCGGCGTCGCGCAGCTCCTCGGCGCGCTTGATCTCATCGTTGCGCAGTTCCTCGTTCCGTTCCATGCTCCCTCCCGCGAGATGGATGCTCTCGACTTCCGTTGTGAGCAGCAAGGGTGGCAAGACCGGGACCAGCATCCGGCGGCTGTTGGACATCGCGACGCCCGACCAAACCCATAACGGCGACACAGGCTCGGAATGGACGACGACAACCACGCGGCCACGCGCGCCCCGATCCGCATCGGCGCGCAGGGATGGAATTACGATGCATGGCTCGGGGGGTTCTATCCATCAGGTACTCGCCCGACGGACTTCCTCCCGGTCTACGCGCGCGCCTTCGACACGGTCGAGGTCGACTCGACCTTCTACGCCATTCCCCCGGAGAAGACCATCGAGGGGTGGGCGAAGCGGACCCCGCCCGCCTTCGTCTTCACCCTCAAGCTGCCGCAGTCCATCACTCACGAACGGCGGCTGCGCGCCTCCGAGGAGGAGACCGCGCTCTTCATCGCTCGCGCCCGCGCCCTCGGTCCGAAGCTCGGCCCGATCCTGATGCAGATGGGCCCCGACTTCGGGATCGCCGAGTATCCGGCGCTCGTCGCCTACCTCGCGACCTGGCCGCGGGACGTTCCCGTCGCGATCGAGTTCCGCCGCCGCGAGTGGATCACGCGCGACGTGCACGCGATGCTCACCGAGCACGGCGTGTCGCTGGCGCTCAGCGAAGGCCCATGGATCCCGCGTGACACCCTGCTGAGGCTCGCGGACAAGCCGACC
>DASZNJ010000153.1:0-2865 GCA_035551575.1 Gemmatimonadaceae bacterium | reverse complement strand
CGCCACTCCCTCATCCCACGTCCTGCTGTTCCCCCCACGTCCCACCATCCCTCATCGCGCCAGCCGCCTTAGGCGGCCGCGCCCATCCCAAGTCCCTCGTCCGTCCCTCGTTATCTTTCGCCGATGTCCTCCACCCTTGTCGAGCCCCCACCAACCCCCGCCAAGTCCCTCGTCCCTCATCGCTGGGGCACGGACGCGTTGCTGGTCCTGATGGCCCTGATCTGGGGCGTCAACTTCATCGTCGTGAAAGTTGGCGCGCAGCTCCTGCAGCCGCTCGCCTTCAACAGCGGCCGCGTCACCATCGCCGCGGTCGCCCTCGGCTTCATCGCGCTCGCGATGCGCGAGCCGTGGCCGACACGGCGCGACGCGCTGGCGCTGCTCGGCCTCGGCGTCCTCGGCAACGGGCTCTATCAGTGGTTCTTCATCGAGGGGATCGCGCGCACGCGGGCGGGAGATGCGGCGCTCGTCCTCGCGGCGGCGCCGGCGCTGATGGCGATCATCGGCCGGATCCTCGGCGTCGAGCGAGTCACGCGGCGGAAGGTGCTCGGGATCGGTGCGTCGCTCTTCGGCATGGCGCTGGTCGTCTTCGGCAGCGGGAAGACCGATCCGGCGATCACGCGCGACGTCGCGACGCTCGCCGGGAACATGCTGGTGCTCGCGGCCTGCTTCTGCTGGGCGCTGTACACCGTGCTGCTCAAGCCGTACACCGAGCGCGTGCCGGGAATTCCCCTCTCGGCGCTGACGATGGTCGGCGGGGCGATCCCCCTCGTCGCCGTGTCGATGCCGCAGGTCGCGGCGACTCCGTGGAACGCGCTCCCGATCGGCGCGTGGGGTGCGCTGCTCTACAGCGGGCTGCTCGCGCTCGCGGTCGCCTATCTCTTCTGGTACCGCGGGGTCCGCGTCCTCGGCCCGACACGGAGCGCGATGTACAGCAACCTGCAGCCGGTCGTCGCCCTGGTCGTCGCCTGGATCGCGTTAGGCGAGAAGCCGACGGTGATCCAGGTGCTCGGCGCGGTCGCGATCATGACCGGCCTCCTCCTGACGCGCACGTGACCGCGCCGGCGGGGAACGGATCGCATCCGACGGTCGTCCTCTTCGACATCGATGGGACGCTGCTGTGGAGCGATGGGGCGGGGCGTCGCGCGGTCAACGCCGCGCTGACGGAGGTGTTCGGCGGGAGCGGCCCCGCCGGCCACCGGTTCGACGGGAAGACCGACAGGCAGATCGTTCGCGAGCTGATGACCCTCGCCGGCCATGACCATGAGGTGATCGACGCGCGGATGGATCGCGCGCTCGCGATCTACGTCCGCGAGCTGCACTCGGCGCTGCGCGACCCGGCCCACCCGCCGACGCGCCTGCCCGGCGTCCCCGAGCTGCTCGACGCGCTCGACGCACGCGACGACGTCATCCTCGGGCTGCTCACCGGCAACGTCGCCCCCGGCGCGGACGCCAAGCTGCGCGCGGTCGGGATCGACCCGGCGCGCTTCCGCGTCACCGCGTTCGGCTCCGATCACGAGGACCGCCCCTCGCTCCCGCCGATCGCGCAGCAGCGTGCCGGCGAGCTGCTCGGCGCTCACGTCGCCGGGGAACGGTTCGTGGTCATCGGCGACACCCCGGCCGACATGACCTGCGGCCGGGGAATCGGCGCGCGGGCGATCGGCGTCGCGACTGGCCGTTACGGCGTCGACGAGCTACTGTCGCACGGTGCGACTGCCGCCTTCCCCGACCTCAGCGACACCGCCGCGCTCGTCGCGGCGATTGTCGGATAGCCCCGCGGCATGACCGAGACCGAGCTCAAGGCGGTCGTCGATGATCTCGCCCTTCGACGACGGCTCGTCGAGGAGGGCGGCGGCGTGCTCGAGAAGGAGGGCTACCTCCAGGACCGCCGCTGGGACACCGAGGCCGAGACCATCTGCGCGCGCGATCACGTGCTGCGCATCCGCGTGTTCAGCGGGCGGGCGGGCACCGAGGCCACGCTCGAGTGGAAGGGACCGACGCGCGCCGAGAATGGCTACAAGCTGCGCGAGGAGATCGGCACGACGGTCGGTGACGCGGCGGCGCTCAGCGAGATGATGGAACGACTCGGGCTCCAGGTGACGCGAACGATCGATCGCGACATCGTCCAGTTCAAGCTGCGCGGCGCGACCGTGCGCTTCGAGAGCTACCCGCGGATGGACATCCTCGTCGAGGTCGAGGGGACGATCGCGCAGATCGAGGACGCGGTGGCGGTGATCGGGTTGCCCCGCGAGTCGTACAGCGCCGACTCGCTCCCCGAGTTCATGGCGCGCTACGAGCGGCGCACCGGCAAGCGGCCGGTCGTCTGCGCGGCGGACCTCGACGACGAGGAGTGGTGAGCGCCGGCCGTCACGGCGCCCTCGAGGGTCGCTACCCGGTCGCCGCCACCGGGAGCTGGCGCGGCGCGACAGTCAGCGGCGACGTCGTCCTCGAGCTTGCGGAGGATGGCGTCGCCATCGCCTCCGCGGACGGAGCGCGGCGGCTCCCCCTGCCGTTAGGCACGATCGAGGGGGTGCGCTTCCGCAATGGCGAGCTGACCCTCGTCTTTCCCGACGGGATGATCGCGCTCGCCGGCGAGGGGAGGCTCGCCGCCGCGGGCCGCGACATCGTCGCCCGCGCCTGCGCCCCCGGCGAGCTCACGCTCGCGCTCCGTTCGCTCGGCTCCCACCGTCGCGGCGCCGACGAGCTGCAGCGGCGCTGGTTCGAGCCGCTCATCACCGCGCGGCGCAAGCTCGACCGCGCCGCCGACCCCGGCGCACAGGCGGCGGCGCTCGATGCGCGGGCGCTGCTCGCCGCGTACCACGACCTCGCCCACCGCATCGCCGAGCGGTCGGCGGGGCAGGCGCCCGC
>DASZNJ010000152.1:0-16665 GCA_035551575.1 Gemmatimonadaceae bacterium | reverse complement strand
GGACGAGGGCGTGACCAGCGCGCGGATCGTCGAGACCGAAGCCTATGTCGGTCCCGACGATCCCGCCTGTCACGCCGCTGCTGGCCTCACCACGCGCACGAGGCACCTCTTCGGCCCGCCCGGGATCTCGTACGTCTATCTGATCTACGGGATGTACTGGTGCTTCAACGCCGTCACTCGCGAGGAAGGCCATGGCAGTGCCGTGCTCGTGCGCGCCGCCGCCCCCATCGAGGGGGAGGAGCTGATGAAGCGCCGTCGTCCCCACGCGCGCGCCCGCCACGACCTGACTAATGGTCCGGGAAAGCTCTGCCTCGCGCTCGGGATCACCGGTGCGGATAACGGCAGGTGGCTCGACCAGCGACCGCTTCGCATCCTCGCCGGCGATCGCGTGCCCGACGACGACGTGGTCGTCACACCGCGCATCGGCATTACCAGGGCAGCCGATTGGCCCCTGCGCTACTTCGTCGCCGGCGATCCGTTCGTCTCGAGGACGCCGCGGGGCTTCCCCCGCACCGGCTGGCCTCCCGCGCTGCGCGAAGTGTCCCCCTGACGCGAACGACGGGGCATGCCCGGCTCGAACGCCGTTCGCATGCCCCGCCGTCGTCCTGCAGACTGCCGCGGCTCGCGCCGCGCGTCAGGCTAGCGCCCGATCTTCTCGATCGACGACCCGATGTTGTAGCGGATCCCCGCTTCGAGGAAGTACGTCTCGTTGTTGTTCAACAGGAAGTCCGCCTGCGCCGGCATGTAGCTCCCCTGCCCGAACACCGAGAAGCGGACGAGCTGCAGCTGCGCGCCAAGCATGACGATCGGGGCGGATCGCGTCTTCTGCTCCTCGATCTGCTTCGCCGTCGCCGGGCTGATCGCTGTCCGCGGCTTCACGCTCTGGATGAAGTTGAAGGCGAATCCGAGGCCGCCGTAGGGACGGATCCATCCGAACGCCTTCGGGAAGATCATCGCCGCCGCGGTGACGCGCCGGTTGTCCTTGATCTCGAGGAGGTGCGACCCGACCTCGTCCGTCATTCGCGTCGTCGCCGTGAACATCGCCTGGTCGAGCGAGAGGTAGAGCCCTCCGCGGCTCCGCGTGATCAGCGTCTCACCACCCAGCAGCGGTGCCTGGCCGTGCGATGTCGTCGTGGTCCAGTATGTCATGTTCCCGGCCTTCGCGCCGAAGAACCACGAATCCTTGAACAGGCGCCCCTCCTGCGCCGCCCCGACGCGGGGCGCGAGGGCCAACAGGACGAGCCCGGGGAGCAGGCGGCGGATCGAGCGCATAACGGAGTGCCTCGCGATTGGGTTCAGGTCTGCACCCCCCGCCGGTGACGTGCGCCACCTGCCGGGGAATTTCAGCGCCGCATCGTCGAGTCTCCCTCGCCGAGCAACGCGTTGAACAACATCTTGAACGTTCCGTACGATTGGCCGCGATACTGTACGCGGAAGCCGAACATCACGACTCGGCCCTTTCCAACCGGCACCTCGACCGCCGCAGCCTTCCCCGCGATCGCGCTGCCGCCTTGCAGATATCCACTCAGCAGGATGTCCGACTCCCGCTCCGGATAGCGCGCGATCACGCGCGCCGCCGATCCGGCCGGTACGTCGAACGTCACCGAATTCGTGAAGTACACCGCGGCCGTGTCGCTCATCCCGCGCGCCACGTACCGCGTCCCGTCAACCAGCACCCGCAGGATCGATCCCGGCGCGTACAGCGCTGCTGCCGCCCCCGGTGCGCCTTGCTCGTCGTCGCCGCGTCGTGGCACCGTGATCCGCTCGACCGCGACTCCCAGCGCCGACGTTGCGAGCTCGCTCGCCCGGTCGAGCAGCACCAGGCTCCCGCCACCACGAGTGAACGCGTCGAGCTCCGCGACGCCACCATCGCCGAGGCCACCGGCATAACGCGGTGGCACCTCCGACGGTGACATGCCGTCGTGGATCTCACGGAAGCTCATGTCAGGGACGAGGATGACGTCATACAGGTCACGCAGCTTGCCAGCGCGCACCATCGAGTCCGTCAGCGAGACGAACGGGATGTGCTCCCGCTCCAGTACGAATCGCGTCCATCCCTCGTCGATGTTTCCCGTCCACGGCTTGTACAACCCGATCCGCGGCAGCCGCGAGATCGTCACGCCGCTCGGCAGCGCCGACACACGTGCCGGCGCGCACCCGCCGTTCTCGATCGGCGGCATCGCCTCGGTCACGAACCGCGCGCTCCCCCCACCTCCGGCCACACGCACCGGACGCCGCGCCGCCAGCGCCTCCGCGACGAGGCCGTAGCTGCGCGTGTCCGATGCGCTGAGCGACGCGTAGCGGCCGTTCGATCCCCTCGCTCCGCCACACGCCGCCGCGGGGAATCGCGGCGACATCGCGCCGATCGGGATCAGCGCCGACGTCAGTGCGGTGTCGACTCGGCTCACGTTCACTCCCATCTGGAGCGGCAGCGTCCACCCGGCCACATCGTACGGTTTTTCCACCGGTCCGCCGGGATACCGCTCCATCTTCGGAAAGCGCTGCACCTCGAAGAGGTCCATCACGTGCGCGCGATACGGCTGGGCGAGCGGGATGATGACATCGCTGCCTCCCGCGACCGTTCCCATCTCCACCCCACCGTAGCGCAGCGCCTCGAGCAGGCGTCGCGCGGCCTCGGGGTCCCGGCCCGCGCTCACGCGATATGCGTATGGCGCGCCCCCGATTCCGGCGGCCACCGCCTTGCGGCCGAGCGCGACGAAGTTCCGCACGTATTCGCCGCGCTGATCCGACGCGAGCTTCACCAGTGCCTCCGCGGCGATCAGCTCGTAATCCATGATGTCGCGCAGCCGCCACGTGCCCGCCGCCCACGGGTTCGGGAAGTTCACGCGCCGCTCGTACCTCGGGAGCCCGCGGTCGTGGCCGGCCAGCTCGTCAGGCGCGATCGTGATCGGTGAGGCGATCTTCACGCTCGCCGCTTCGGTGAGCAACCCGATCATGTTGTGTCGCGTCGGCGCCGAGCGCGCGCCCCCGTGCCACCAGAGGTCGTATGTCGCCGCGTCGCCCACCCCCGACTTCCCGCGCGACTCGAGCTCCCACGACATGGTCGCGCCGATCTGGTTGATCCCGCGCACGATAAGCGGGTCGACGAACGGGTCGATCGGGTCGACGTGCGGAGGAACCGTCATCCGCATCCCGTACGACCCCTGCTGGTGCACGTCGTAGAAGATCTCGGGAAACCACGACTGGTAGAGCATCCGTGACACGAGTCGCGTCTCCTGCTGCGTTATCATGTACCAGTCGCGGTTGTTGTCGTGCCCCACGTAGTGGTGATAGAGCCAGGGAAGCGGACCGCCCTCCCATTTCGTGCCGACGCTCCCCCGGTACCACTCGGTCACGAGCTGCTGGCCGTCCGGATTCATCGATGGGACGAGCAGCACCACTACGTTGCGCAGCGCCGCCTGCAGGCTGTCGTTCGTGGCGAGACGGTAGGCGAGCTCCATCGACATCTGCGACGACGCGATCTCGGTCGCGTGGATGTTGCACGAGATCACGATGACCGCCGGCTGTGTCGCGATCGCCCTCGCTTCGGCGTCGGCATCGAGCTTCCGAGGGTCGCCAAGGGTCGCCTGGACACGCCGGATCTCCCCGAGTCGCGCGATGTTCTCCGGTGTCGAGATCGTCGCGACGATGAACGGCCGGCCTTCCGTCGTCGGCCCCAGCGTGTCGACGCGTACCGCCGGCGACGCGGTCGCGAGCGCCGCGAAATACCCGGTGACCTGCCCCCAGTCCGCGAGCGTCCGGTCGGCGCCGATCTCGAGCTTCGTGACCGACCGTGGGGTCGGCGCCCTGGTCTGTCCCTGGAGTGACACGGTGGTGCCGGCCATCGCCAGCGCGATGGCGAGAGGAATGCGGGTCATCCGGACTGTGCGTGGCGGGTGGAGGAAAGGGCGCAGCGAACCGCGCGGTACCGCAGTATTTTGCAGTCCTGCGCACGCGCCAACCAGCGCGGCGGGAGGAGACGATGAGCACACGGCCGGCGCCGCGCGCCGAGCAGTTCAGCACCGCCGTCCGCGGCACGATCTTCGGAAAGCGCGGCGAGATCGCCCGCCGACTCCACCCCGGCGATCCCCTCCTGCTCATCCCCGATCCCCCGGGCGTCGACGAGCCATCCGTCTGGGTCCATGCCCGGGGCGGGGACGTCCTCGGTCATCTCGCCCCCGACGTCAATCTCTGGCTCGTGCCCTGGCTCCTCGCCGGAGGCCGCTGCCAGGCGACCGTCGCCAAGATCAATTCCGAAGACACAGAGAGCTGGAAGCGCATCATCATCGACGTGCGGCTGGTCGAGGGCCCGGTGGGGCGCTGATCCCTCGGCCCGCTAGCGAAGCACGCCGACCTTCTTCCCCGCCTTCACGAATGCCCGCACCGCAAGGTCGAGATCCTCGCGGCTGTGCGCCGCGCTCACCTGGCACCGTACTCTCGCCTGTCCCTGCGGTACCACCGGAAATCCGAACCCGGTCACGAACACTCCCTCCTCGAGCATCAGGTCGCTCATCCGGATCGCGTCCGCGGTCTCGCCGATGATGATCGGCACGATCGGGGTTTCCCCCGCCAGCGGCTTGAACCCCGCTTCGGTGATCGCGCCGCGGAAGTAGTCCGCGTTCTCCTTCAGCTTCTTCACGCGCTCCGGGTGCTTCTCGACGAACTCGACGGAAGCGAGCGCGCTCGCCGCCACCGTCGGCGGGAGCGCGTTGGAGAACAGCTGCGGCCGCGAGCGCTGCGTCAGCAGGTCGCACAGCGCCCCCGGCCCGGCGACGAAGCCGCCGGCCGCACCGCCTAACGCCTTGCCGAGTGTCGACGTGATGACGTCGACTTCTCCCACCACCCCGAAGTGCTCGGCGGTTCCCCGGCCGTGCTTCCCGAGCACTCCCGTCGCGTGCGAATCGTCCATGACGACGATCGCGTCGTGGTCACGCGCGATCTGCAGGATCTCGGGAAGCTTCGCG
Organism: Gemmatimonadaceae bacterium; assembly: GCA_035551575.1. Taxonomy (GTDB): domain Bacteria; phylum Gemmatimonadota; class Gemmatimonadetes; order Gemmatimonadales; family Gemmatimonadaceae; genus JABFXC01. Next base: position 11,701 of record DASZNJ010000152.1, on the reverse strand, counting down.
ATCGAGCCCTCCATCGAGAAGACGCCGTCCGTCCAGATCATCCGCCGCTTCGCCGACTTGTTCGCCTTCAGCTTCTCGACCAGGTCGTCCAGGTCGCCGTGCTTGTAGACCCCGGTCGTGCACTTCGTGATCGCCTTCGCCAGGCGGATCGAGTCGATGATCGAAGCGTGGTTCAGCGCGTCGGAGACCACGAAGTCCCCCTCCTCGACCACCGTCGCCGTCAGCCCTTCGTTCGCATTCCACGCCGAGACGTACGACATCGAAGCGTCCGTCCCCACGAACCTGGCCAGCGCCTCCTCGAGCTCGCGATGCACCGTGAACGTCCCGCAGATGAAGCGCACGCTCCCTGTCCCGGCGCCGTACTTCTTCAGCCCCTCGACCCCCGCCTTCACCACGCCTGGCTCGTTGCTCAGCCCGAGGTAGTTGTTCGAGGACAGGATCAGCACCTTGCCGCGCCCCTCCATCTCCACCCATGCACCCTGCGGCGACGCGATGTAGTTGAGGCGCTTGTAGACGCGGTCAGCCTTGAGCTGGTCGATCTTCGCGATCAGGTCTGCGTTGAATGCGGCGTTGAGGCTCACGTGGTTCCGGACGTTGCGGGGAAGGGGAGGAAGTCAGGTCAACGCTCTGGCGTCGAGATAGTCCGCGATCTCGGGTTTCCCTTTCTCGCGTGCGAACGCCGCCGGCGTCACGCCGGCATCGTTCGCGAGTGCCGGCTTCGCGCCACGTGCGATCAGGAGGTCTATCGCCGCACGGTCGCCGCTCGCCGCCGCGGAGTGAAGGGGGGTCCAGCCGCCGTGCTGTCGCGCGTTGGCATCCGCGCCGGCATCGAGGAGGATCCTCGCGATATTGGTCTGTCGCCCGGCGAGCGCGGCGTGCAGAGCCGTGTTCGCCATCGCGTTGGTCGAACGGAGGTCCACCGGCGCGTTGTTGTGCAGGAGCAGTTCGACCGTGTCCGCGTGCCCGTAGTGCGCGGCGAGGTGAAGCGGGGTCCAGCCGTCCGCGTCGAAGGTTCGCGTCAGGCGATTGTCCATCGACAGCAGCGCCGCAACCTCGTCGGTGTCGCCGCTCTTCGCTGCCGCGTGCACGTCCTCGTGGTCAGGCTCGGGCTTCATCAGGCGATCTCGAAAATGACCTTGCCCGCTTCTCCACCCTTGATCGCCGCGATCGCGTCGTCGAATCGCTCGAGCGGGAAGCGATGTGTGATGACCGGCGTGGGATCGAACTGTCCCGACCGGAGGAACTGCGTCATCTGGATCCACGTATCGTACATCTTCCGGCCAACTACGCCATAGATCGTGATCCCCTTGAAGATGATCTCGGTCGCGAGGTTCACTTCCATCGGCTTCGCCGGGATCCCGAGCATCTGCACGCGCCCGCCGACGCGCACCAGCGCGAATGCCTGGTGCACCGCGCTCGGGACCCCTGACATCTCGAGCACCACGTCGACCCCGAGGCCGCCGGTCGCCGCCTTGACCACGCGCTCGGCGTCGCGTGGGTGCACCGCGTCGTTGGCGCCCATCGCCCGTGCCAGCTCGAGCCGCTTCTCGTTGACGTCGGTCGCGATGATGTGGGATGCCCCCGCCGCGCGGCAGATTCCCACCGCGAAGATGCCGATCGGGCCGCACCCAGTGACCATCACCGTGCTCCCCGGGATCGACGCCGTTAGGGCGGTATGGAAGGCGTTGCCCATGGGGTCGTGGATCCCGCCGATGTCGAACGACACGTTGTCGTCGAGGTGCCAGACGTTCGTCGCCGGCATCGCGATGTACTCGGCAAAGCATCCGTCGCGATCGACCCCGATGATCTTCGTGTACGGGCAGACGTGCGCGTTCCCGGTCCGGCACAACGGGCAGCGTCCGTCCACGATGTGCCCCTCCGCGGTCACGCGGTCACCCGGGCGCACGTCCGTGACCAGCTTTCCAACCCCGGTCACCTCGCCGGCGAACTCGTGTCCGACGACGAAGGGCGGCTTGCACCGCCCCTTCGCCCAGTCGTCCCACTCGTAGATGTGTACGTCGGTGCCGCAGACTCCCGCCCGCTTCACGCGGATCAGCACCTCGTCGTCGCGGATCGTCGGAATCGGAACGTCCTTCAGCACGAACCCGGGACCCGGGGCTTCCTTCACGAGGGCTTTCACTCTATGGCCGCGTTCAGATGGGATGGCGGAAGTGGTGCGCGCGATCGCGCGCTGATGTCGGCCTGAAAGGTGACATGGCACCCGGAACGATGGAAGCCTCGCGCCGTGATTCAGATCAGCCCGGCGGTCTGTCGTCCGTCCACCCGCAGTGCGACGCCGGTGATGAAGCTCGCTCGCCGGGAACCTCAGCGCACAAACGAATTCCTCCCGGGCGTCCGGCGCGGCCGATCGGAATCGGCGGCGCGCGCGCAGGATCCCTCGACCGGGGCGACGGCTTCGCGCGACTGACGCTCGAGCGGACCGGCACGAAGCGATTCCATCGCCGGCGCCCACCCCCTTCGTCGCCAGCGCGCGAGGTCGCGAGGCCGAGTCCACGCGATGCGCCGGTCACGAGTGCCACACGTTGGCTCGGCGGAATCCATCCTTCCTCCTCGCGATCACTTCCGTCGTTTCACACCGACTGCGACGAATGCGCCGAACGACGAAGACGTCTCACGATGGTCGGCATCGCTATTGCGTGCCGAATATGCGATTCCTATATTCGCGCGAAGTCGTGACCTGCTTGCGAATCACGCGTCACTTGCGTATCGATTTGCGTAACACTTTTGATGATCGATCGTCGAATACACGAATCGCACGCCACGACGGCGGTTTGCAGGCGGTTCGAAGTGGTGCCGACAACCGATGTTGACGACCTGTTCGCGCGGTGACGGGGAGGGAATGGCTCGCTCAGGCGAGCGTCGCTCCTGTGGGGATGCGCGAACGAAGAGCAGATCGCGAGGGCTGTGCTGCTTCGCGGCGGGATGCGCCGGTCTTGCCAGGACCGCGCGCAAGGTGGAGACGCCAACGCGTCGAAGCCGACCTCACCGGTCCACCGGGGGACGGTGAGAGCCAACACTCCAGAACTGGAGACAGCACCATGGCCATGAAGAAGGGTGGGCGCAAGAGCGCCAAGAAGGCGGGTCGCAAGTCGACTGCCAAGAAGGGCGGCGCGCGCAAGAGCGCGAAGCGTGGCGCGAAGAAGAGCGCGCGCAAGGGCGCGAAGAAGTCGAGCCGCAAGCGCACCTCGCGCTGACGCTCACCCGAGCGAAGCTACCACGAAGCAACAAAGAACCCGGCGCAAGCCGGGTTCTTTGTTGTCTGGTCCCACCGCGGTCGCCATCCGTGAGCCGGTTCCGGCGCAGTCCGGCTCTCGTCTCCCGGTCCTAACGCGAATAGCGCGCGCTCGCCAGCTCGACGATACGCTCCACCAGCGCCTGATACGCCAGCCCGCTCCGCTCCGCCGCCCGCGCGAACTCCCCCGACCGCTCGAGGTAGCAGTTGGGGTTCACTTCGATCACGAAGATCTCCCCCTCCGGCGTAACCCGCAGGTCGATGCGACCGTAATCGCGCAGTCGCAGCGCTTCGAATGCCTCCACTGCCACGCGCTGCATCCGCGTCTCGAGCTCGGGCTCCAGGTTCGTCGGAAACACCGATTCCGTCCCCGCGAACTCCGCCCCGCTCCCCTCGCCGTCATCCCCCCACTTGGCCGCGTAGCTTGCGATCCGTGGCTTGTCCGCTGGGAACTTCGAAAAATCCAGCTCGATCACCGGGAACGCCGTGACGTTCGCGTTCCCGAGCACGCCGACGTAGAACTCGCGCCCCTCCACGAACTGCTCCACGAGCACCGGCGAGTTGAATTCCTTCTGCAACCCGTTCATTGCTTCGAACAGTTCCTTGATGTCGTGCACGACCGACTTCGCGGTGATCCCCAGCGATGCGTCTTCCTGCGGCGGCTTCACGATCACCGGGAAGCTCAGGTTGCCGACCGAGTCCAGTGCGCCTCGATAGACCGTCGCGAACTGCGGAGTCCTGATCTGGTGGAAGCTGAGAATCTTCTTCGTCAGCGCCTTGTCCCCCGCCACCATCAGGCCCGATGGACTCGAACCCGTGTAACGCAGCCCGAGCAGGTTGAGGAGCGCCGCGACGTTCGACTCGAGGGCGCTCTTTCCCGCGAACGCCTCCGCCATGTTGAAGACGAGGTCCGGCGCCTCACGCCGCAACTGAGCGATCAGCGGCTCGATCTCGTCCGACACCACCGCGCGAAAAGTCTCGTCACCGTGCGCGTGGAGCGCTTCTTCGAGCTGCCCCAGCACGGGATCTTCCGGCGGACCAGCGGCGTCCGTCGTGTGCAGTAACCCGATCTTCACAGTCGCTCCTCACGTGAGACGCCGTCGAGCGCGTCGGTATACCGGAAGTTCATCATCACTGCGGTCCCGAAGGCGGTGAGCTCGATCAGCGTCGAGGCTTCCAGCCCGCGCACCCTCAGCTCCAGCTCCGCGCTCCGTTCGACGAGAAGGTCGACGAACTGCCTCACGGAAACAGTGCCCTCACCCGTCCAGTAGGCGATGCGCGAAACGATTTCGCGGCGATGCCGGCGCAGGAACGTCGCCGCCGCTTCGCCAGCGGGCGCATCTTCGCCGCTCGCGAAAATCGTCCGCAGGTCGCCATCGAAATGCCGATGATCCGTCGCCGGTATCGGCGCGTTTCCCCCGCGGTAGTGCTCCTCGACGGTGTAGTTCATCGCCTCGACCGGCAGGTCGTCAGGCGTTACCACAGGCACTTCGGGACGCTCCTCACCGACTTCGCGCATCACCCGGTCGACGTACTCGAGCTTGTCGAGTGCCTCCCACCCCGCATACTCACGGCGCCAGTCGAGCTCGGGAGTGAGCCAGACCGCGAAGGTCTCGGCAAAATCCTCGTCGGGATGCTTCTGGGCGTACCAGCCGAGAATGTGCCGCACGTAGGCGCGCGAGAACGGGTCTGCCCGGTACCGCTCGCGATACGGGCGCGAGTACGGACCGAACAGCTGTCGCCAGTCGGCACGGTCGTACAATCGATAGGCGTAATTGAATGCGTGCCCCGCCTCGTGCCGGAGATAACGCATGATGTCCGTCTCGCTCTCGACTTCGATCGCTTCCTCGGCTTCGATGCGCGCGAGTCGCGGATCGGCGAGATAGAAGGGAACGCCGATCAATGGTGTGTCGTCGGGACACCCCCATTGGTCGCTGAGGTAAACCGGCGGCATGAATCGCAGCCCTTTCGCCGACAGCTCGTCGTACAGTCGATCGACGAGCTGCTCGAGGCGCGTCCCCTTGAGAGACAAGCCAAGCTCGGAGATGCGCCGCCCCAGCAGTGCGCGCCGCTCACCCTCCCAGTTGCTCTCGACGATTTCGGACACGTCGCCTCAGTCGAGCAAGCGCCATACCCGGCTGGACAATGTCGTCGCCCCTTCCAGCACGATGGCCGCACAAACGCGAACGGGGCGGCATCACTCGCGTGACGCCGCCCCGCACCAGCTGCTGCCTCTGAGCCTACGCCGCGCGCGGCGTCGCTTCTGCTTCGGCGTCCGGCGCCGGTCCCCAGACGTATGCCGAGAACCGCGGCGCCTGCTCGGCGCGGCTTCCCTGGGAGATAACGATTCCGAGCGGCTCCATCGCCGTGCTCGACTCGACTTGCTTCTTCATATAGTAGCTCCTCACGCATTGGGTCCCCGGAACGGTCGGGGACGCCCACCTTATAGCACGCGCCGAGCCACAGGTGGTGCATTGCATAAGTGCTTGCTGTTGCATGACTTGTACAAATGAAAAAACCCGGCGATGGGCCGAGTGTGTCGTATTGAAACGTGCGGCAAACGCCGTTCGTGTCGATATGCTACGCGACTTCCTTCCACGCGACAAAGGTTCCCGATTCCGTACCACCCTCCATCGACACCCGCCAACCCGCATAGCTCGCCACCAGCTCGTCGAGCACCGTTCGGCTCCGGCCGCGCATCGGACCCTCGACCACGTGTACCCCTCCGGCGGCGGTCGCATCCTTCAGCAACGCGAGCGCTCGCGCCCGCTCGCTCTTCGTCAACGCGGCGAGCGCGGACAGCGAGCAGACCACCGCGCGCAATGGAACGTCCGTCGTGAACGAGCCGAGGTCCCCGACCAGCGCACGCACTCGCTCGGAGAGTCCCGCCGCCTCCGCTTCGCTGAGCACTCGCAGCAGCGCGTTCTCCTCTCTCCCGATCGTCAACACGTCGCGCCCGTGCGCGGCGAGGAGAAGCGCCGAGCCCTCCGTCCCGGCCCCCGTGACGAGCACCGGACCGTCCGCGCTCGGCACCACCGTTCGCACGACCGGGGCATCCGCCGTCAGCCCCCACCGCTCGGGGCGGCGCAGCTCGGCGGCGGCCTTCAGCCGCCGCCGCTTCCAGGTCTCGTATGTCGGGAGCCGCAGTCGCCGGAAGATCAGGCGATCGACCTCTTCGCAGAGCAGCATCTCGGTGAGGGAGAGCTGCGAGCCGCCAGCGAGCACGGCGACAGCTTCGTCACCGATCGCAAGGAGCGCTTGCCGCGGAACCGACTCCTTGTAGTGCTCGATCTCCTCCTCGACGTAGAGCTCGTACTCGTGCTTGAGGGAGCGTGGTCGTCGTTGAGACATTGCGGGCGAAGAGAGGGACGGCGTGTGCTCGCTCTAACGTAGGCGGACTTCTCGTCCGCGCAAGAGCGCGGGACGAGTGGGTTTGGCTGCCTCACGGTCGCTCGTCACACCGGCTCGACGTGCACGGTCACCTCTGCCACTCCGTACGCGGCGGCAATCCTGCTCTCCACCGCGTCGGCGAGGCGGTGCGCATCGGCGACGGACATCGCCTCGTCCACCCCGATCGTCACCTCGGCAAACAGCGTTCCGCTTGTCGTCAGGCGCGACCGAACGGCGCGCACGATTCGCACACCGTCGACCGCGACGATCCGCCGGCGCAGGTCGTCAGGATCGGCGCCGCGCTGGTCGACGAGAATTGGTACCGTTTCGCGAAGAATTCGATATCCGGTCCAGGCGATGATCAGCGCGACGACGATCGCAAGCGCCGCGTCCAGCCGGGGGAAACCGAAGCGCGTCAGGACCAGCGACAGCACCGCCAGCCCCGTGACGTAGACGTCACTCACCGTGTGCGCCGCGTCCGCCATCAGGAACGCGCTCTGCAACGCGCGGCCGCGCCGACGCTCGTACCAGACGACGAACAGGTTCACCACCACCGTCGCGCCCAGCAGCCAGATCTCGGCCGTCGTCGCACCCCGCGGCGCGCCGTGGCGAAGCAGCTTGTGAACTCCTTCCCGCAGCAGCTCGAAGCACGAGATCGAGAGGAACCCGACGATCCCGATCGCGCCGAGGGTCTCGAACTTGTCGTGGCCATACGGGTGATCATCGTCAGGCGCCTGGGCGGCGAGACTGACGAGAAGGATGCCCATTACATTGTTGAGCATGTCGAGGCTCGACTCGAGCGCCGCCCCGAGCACCGCCAGCGTCCCGGTGCGAATCCCGATGACCAGCTTTACCGCGACGACGACCGCGTTGGCGACGAGGATCGCCAGCAGTGTCGCTCGGATCGCCGGTGCGCGTCCTGTCGGCTCGCCGGAATCAGGATCTGGTCTGTTGGTCAGCGACACGCGTGCAATATCCCCTCGCGTCATGCCGACGGTCAATCGCCTCTCCGCGATCCGCTTCCGGCGCTGCGATGCCTGAGCTCCCCGAAGTCGAGCGCGCCGCGCGGCGAATCCGTCGCGCCGTCGTCGGCAGGACCATTTCGCGCGTCCGGTTGCTTCATCCGGCGCTCGCCCGGCGCATCACCGCGCGCGCACTCGCGTCGCTCCGTGAGCACGTCGTCGTCGGCGTCGAGCAGCGTGCGAAGCACCAGTTGATCCGGCTTGACGATGGCCGGTCGCTCCACGTGCATTTCCGGATGGCCGGCGACTGGCAGCTCGGCCGTACCGGCGACGAGCTCCCGCGTTCGGCGCGTGCGTCGATCGATTTCACCGATGGAACGCGACTGCTGCTCGTCGATCCGCGCGCGCTGTCCTCGATGCTGCTGCTGGCGAAGGGGACGACCCCGTTCGACGAGCTGGGGCCGGATCCGTCGTCGGCGGACTTCGTCGATGCACTCGCCGCGGCACTCGCCCGCCGCCGCATCGCGATCAAGCCGGCGCTGCTCGACCAGCGAGTGGCGGCCGGAGTTGGTAACATCTACGCGGCCGAGGCGCTCTGGGAGGCGCGCATCGACCCGCGGGCAGAGGCCAGGTCGCTGACGCGGGCGCAGGTCGGAGCGATCGCCGCGGCGATCCGCGTGGTCCTCGATCGCGGCCGCTCGGGAGGACGGCGGTATCGCGACGGCGCGGCTTCGCTGCGCGTCTACGATCGCGAAGGCGCCCCCTGTCCGCGCTGCGGAACGCCGATCGAGCGCATCGTCCAGGCCGGCCGCTCCACCTGCTTCTGCCCCCGATGCCAGGCGCCGGCGCGTGCGAAGCGAACGCCGGCGCGGCAGAACCGTTAGGCGGCCCCTTGCCGGCGCGAGGCGCTCCGGGCCCCCCGGCGCCGCAGGCTAGTCGACCGCCTCGAGGAGAGCTCCCTTGAGGTAACCCGTCTCGGGAACGGTCAGCAGCTCGGGATGGTCGAGCGGCTGTCCGCGCAGCTCGCGGAGGACGATGCGGCGCCCGCTGTCCGCCGCTGCTGCCTCCAGCATCTCGTGAAAGCGCGCGCGCGACAGGTGGAAGCTGCAGCTCGCCGAGAAGAGCATTCCCCCCGGCGCGAGCAGCCTCATCGCGCGCAGGTTGATGTCCTTGTAGCCGCGGAGGGCGCCCTCGATCGCCGAGCGCGACTTCGCGAACGCCGGCGGGTCGACGACGATCGTGTCATAACGCTCGCCGCGCCGCTCCGCGCTTCGCAGGTAGTCGAAGGCATCGGCTTCGACGAAGTCGATGTTCGCAAGCCCGTTGCGCGCCGCGTTCGCGCGCCCGCGCTCGAGCGCGGGCGCGGAGATGTCGAGCGAGGTGACCGCGGTTGCGCGCCGGGCGAGGTGCAGCGCGAAGGATCCGTGGTAGCTGAAGCAGTCGAGTGCCCGTCCCCGCGCGACCTGGCCGACCAGCGCGCGATTGTCGCGCTGGTCGAGGAAGGCCCCGGTCTTCTGCCCGTCCCACGGCGCGGCGATGAAGCGGACGCCGTGCTCGACGACCTCTATCTCGCGCGGGACGTCGCCGGTGATCAGCGTCGTCTCCCTCGGGAGCTGCTCGCGCGTGCGGACGGCGACGTCGTTGCGGGCGAGGATGCCGTCAGGCGCGCAGTGCGCCTCGAGCGCCCTGACGACCGCGGCACGCTCGGCTTCGAGGCCGGCGCTGAGCAGCTGGACCACCAGCCACCGGTCATAGCGGTCGCAGACGAGCGAGGGCAGCCCGTCCCCTTCGCCGTGCACGAGGCGGTATGCGTTCGCATGCTCGGCGACGGGGCGGCGGCGCGCGACGGCGCGGCCGATTCTCGCCAGCCACCACTCGGCATCGATCGTCGCAGACGGCTCGCGGTCGAGGATGCGGAGCGAGATCTCCGATGCCGGGCTCCAGAGCGCCCAGCCGATGGGCTTGCCGCGAGGGTCTTCGACCGGTACGACCCCCGCGTCCCGGGCGGGGCGGCGCTCGATGTCGCTTCTGAAGATCCAGGGGTGGCCGCCGCTGACGCGGCGCAGTCCTTTTTGCGAGATGCGGGCGGCGCTCATCAACAACAATAGTAGCGCGGCAGCAGCGATGGTGTTTTCGGGGAGGAGCGGGCGGGTGGGACCGGGACGCGGGGGGTGAACACGTGCCGGATTCGCGCCTGCGGAGGGCTTGCGTCGGCGGGTTGTCCGGGATATCCTTCCCGCCCCTTTGGAGGGCGTCGTTGGGGGTCGCGGCAGTGGAGATGCAGCGGTTCAGCGACTTGATTTTGCCCTCCCGATCGGGTACAATTCAGACCTTCGCTTCGGCCGGGAAGACGCGGCGCGAAGCTGCTGTTTGACAAGTGATGGATTGAGGAATCGTGGGATGTGAATCCTCGTCGAGTCCGACGCGCAGGCCGTTAGGCGGCGTGTTGGAGTTGGCGAAAGATTGCATCGTTGATGCGCGTAGCTCTGTTTTTGACGGATCAGCTCATTATTGCTAATGAGAGTCAAGCGAGCGAAGGCATGTGGGGGATGCCTGGGCACACGGAGGCGAGGAAGGCCGTGGTAAGCTGCGATAAGCCGGGGGGAGGAGCACACATCCAGTGAGCCCCGGATGGCCGAATGGGGAAACCCGGCAGCCCGTGAGGGCTGTCATCCGTCTTTCGGGACGGAAGCGAACCCTGGGAACTGAAACATCTCAGTACCGGGAGGAAGAGAAATCAACCGAGATGACCCTAGTAGCGGCGAGCGAACGGGTTCGAGCCCAAACCGGTCTCCTTGTGGGACCGGGGTTGTAGGACCCACGGACGCGCTATGCGACCCTAGGCGAACTCCCCTGGAACGGGGGGCCAGAGACGGTGAGAGCCCGGTAGCTGACAGGCGAGCGTGGCGTAGTGGTGTTCCTGAGTAACGCCCGGTACGAGAGGCCGGGCGTGAAGCTGGGGGGACCACCCTCCAAGGCTAAAGACTCCCGTGTGACCGATAGTGGACGAGTACCGTGAGGGACAGGTGAAAAGCACCCCAGTGCGGGGAGTGAAAGAGAGCCTGAAACCGTACGCTTACAAGCGGTAGGAGGTTGGCTGGGGCCTTCGGGTCTCAGTGCGACTGACTGCGTGCCTTTTGCATTATGATCCGGCGAGTTGCTCGTCACGTGCGAGGTTAAGCTTCTGGAGAAGCGGAGCCGAAGCGAAAGCGAGTCTGAACAGGGCGCAGAGTACGTGGCGGCAGACCCGAAACCGATGCGATCTACCCATGGCCAGAGTGAAGCTCGGGTAACACCGAGTGGAGGCTCGAACCCGTTTCTGTTGAAAAAGATTGGGATGAGCTGTGGGTAGGGGTGAAAGGCCAATCAAGCTCGGAGATAGCTGGTTCTCCCCGAAAACTATTGAGGTAGTGCCTCGGGGCATGTCTTGCGGAGGTAGAGCACTGAAAGGACGCGGGGCCCCACCGGGTTACCAACTCCTATCAAACTCCGAATGCCGTGAAGATGGACCCCGGGAGACAGCACACGCGCGATAATGTGCGTGTACGAGAGGGAAAGAACCCAGACCCTCGGCTAAGGCCCCCAAGTACGGGCTCAGTGAGAAAGGATGTGGGTGTGCATTGACAACTGGGAGGTTGGCTTAGAAGCAGCCACACCTTGAAAGAGTGCGTAATAGCTCACCAGTCAAGTGCGCCTGCGCCGATAATGGTCGGGACTCAAGCTCGACGCCGAAGCCAGGGATCCAGACCTTCCTGCGGGAAGGCTGGGTGGTAGGGGAGCGTTCCGGTAGCGGAGAAGCGGGGGTGGAAACCTTCCCGTGGAGCGGCCGGAAGTGAGGATGCCGGAATGAGTACGCGATAAACAGGGTGAGAATCCCTGTCACCGAAAGCCTAAGGTTTCCAGGGGCAGGCTCGTCCGCCCTGGGTTAGTCGGACCCTAAGCCGAGGCCGAAGGGCGTAGGCGATGGGAAACGGGTGAATATTCCCGTACCACAGGATGTGCGTTACCACCCGCAGGGGGGACGCAGGAGTGAAAGCAGGGCCGGGCGCTGGTCGTCCCGGTGCAAGGAGGTAGGCGGTCCGGGGGGATAAAAGAC
>DASZNJ010000151.1:0-15540 GCA_035551575.1 Gemmatimonadaceae bacterium | reverse complement strand
GGACGGCCAGTACCCGCTCCAGCGTCGGGAGCGTGACGACGATCGCCAACTCGCTGCGGATGCTCTACTCGCGCGCCGGGCACTATCCGCGCGGGCAGTCGATCATCTACGCCGAGGGGTTCTCGCCGAACACGCCCGAGGGCGCGTGCCCACGGTGCCACGGGCTCGGCCGCGTCTACGAGGTGACGGAGAAGTCGATGGTTCCGGACGACTCGTTGACCATCCGCGAGCGCGCCGTCGCCGCGTGGCCGACCGCATGGCAGGGACAGAACCTGCGCGACATCCTCACCACGCTCGGCCACGACGTCGACGTTCCGTGGCGCGAGCTGCCGAAGAAGACTCGCGACTGGATCCTCTTCACCGACGAGCAGCCGCAGGTGCCGGTCTACGCGGGCTACACCATCGACGAGGTCCGTCGTGCGATCAGGCGGCGCGAGGAGCCCGACTACATGGGCACCTTCACGAGCGCGAAGCGGCACGTGCTCCACACCTTTGCCAACTCGCAGAGCGCGTCGATGAAGCGCCGCGCCGCCGAATACATGGTGAGCAGCGAGTGCCCTGCCTGCCACGGCAAGCGGCTGCGCCGCGAGGCACTGTCGGTGAAGTTCGCCGGCCTCGACATCGCCGACATGTCGCGGCTGCCGCTCAGCCGCCTCGCCGAGATCTTTGCCCCGATCGCCGAGGGCAAGGGCGCCGACGTCGCGAAGCTCGAGGAGCGTCATCCCGAGCAGGCGATCGTCGCGCAGCGGATCGCCGAGGACCTGCTCGCGCGCGTGAACGTGCTCCTCGACCTCGGGCTCGGATACCTCGGCCTCGAGCGCAGCACGCCGACGCTGTCCCCCGGCGAGTTGCAGCGGCTGCGGCTCGCGACGCAGGTCCGGTCGAATCTCTTCGGCGTGGCGTACGTGCTCGATGAGCCGTCGTCGGGGCTGCATCCCGCGGATACCGAGGCGCTGCTGCGCGCCCTCGACCGGCTGAAGGCCTCGGGCAACTCGCTGTTCGTCGTCGAGCACGACCTCGATGTCGTGCGCCGCGCCGACTGGATCGTCGATGTCGGGCCGGCAGCGGGCGAGCATGGCGGACGCATACTCTACAGCGGCCCACCGGCCGGGCTGGCGGCGGTGTCGGGGTCAGCGACCGCACGCTACCTCTTCGGTGGCGAGGAGCGGCCGGATCGTGCGCCGCGCGCACCGGCCGGCTGGCTCCGGTTGAGCGGTGTCACGCGGAACAACCTGCGCGATCTCGACGTCGCCTTCCCGTTAGGCGTGCTCACCGCGGTCACCGGTGTCTCGGGCTCCGGGAAATCGAGCCTCGTCAGCCAGGCGCTGGTCGAGCTGGTCGGCGCGCACCTCGGCCACGAGACCGGGATGGAGGAGGAGGGCGAGGAGCTCGAGCACGACACGCCGAGCACCAGCGGCCGCATCGTCGAAGGGATGGAGCGCATCAGGCGGCTGGTGCGCGTCGACCAGAAGCCGATCGGCCGAACGCCGCGCTCGAACCTCGCGACGTACACCGGGCTGTTCGACCACGTGCGCCGGATTTTCGCGGCGACGAAGCTGGCGAAGGCGCGGCACTACGACGTCGGCCGTTTCTCCTTCAACGTCGCGAAAGGTCGATGCGAGAACTGCGAGGGCGAGGGGTTCGTGTGCGTCGAGCTGCTGTTCCTTCCGAGCGTGTACGCGCCGTGTCCCGTCTGTCACGGCACGCGGTACAACGCGAAGACCCTCGAGGTGACGTATCGCGGCAAATCGATCGCCGACGTGCTCGGAATGACGGTGGACGCGGCATGGGAGTTCTTCGCCGATGAAGCGCACGTGCACCGCGCGCTGACCGTGCTGCGCGAGGTCGGTGTCGGCTACCTCCGGCTGGGGCAGCCGGCGACCGAGCTGTCAGGGGGAGAGGCGCAGCGGATCAAGCTCGCGACCGAGCTGCAGCGGATGCAGCGCGGCAACTCGCTCTACGTGCTGGACGAGCCGACGACGGGGTTGCATCCGTCGGATGTCGAGAAGCTGCTCGGCCAGCTCGATGGGCTCGTCGAGGCGGGGAACACCGTCGTCGTCGTCGAGCACGACATGCAGGTGGTCGGTGCCAGCGACTGGGTGATGGACATCGGTCCCGGCGCGGGCGATGAGGGCGGGCAGGTGGTCGCGGCCGGAACGCCGGACGAGGTGGCGCGAGCGGCGAAGAGCCGGACTGCGCCGTACCTGGCGAGCCACCTCGGGATGGCAGCAGTCAGCCATTAGCTGTCATTACCGGAGAGGTTGTTCCGGTTTTTTGAGGGGGACGCACGAGTCGGCTGCCTGTCGTCTCTGTAGTGCGGGGTCCGCCTCGCCACGGCTGGCTCGTAACAGCGGCAACGACGATTTCGCGGATGACGCGGACACTGCTCGGGCAGCGATGAGGGCCTCACCGGCCGCGAACGATCCGCGAAATCCGGGTAATCGAAGTTCCGACCTGTCAGTGCTCGAGGGGCGCCGAGCACTTGGTTGGCGAAACGAACGACACGACCCGGCTGAAACGGCCTGGGGGCAAGCAGGCGAGACGGGTCTCGCCCGCTTGCCCCGGCGGTTCGACTCTGGTGCGAGCGGCCCAGCAGTTCTGGATTTACTCCGTGACTCCCGCCGCTCCGAGTGTCTCCCCGGACCAGCTGTACGAATTCGGCCGAGCCGAGGCGACGCGAACGACCAGTGACAGCGCCCTCTCGCCTAACGCCCCGGCCCTCCGCCGACGTCGGCCGGCTGCGCGGGGCTCGGGTCCTGCTGGCGCGGCCGGAGCCTGATCTGCTGCCCGAAGTTGCGGGTGAAGGTGAGGAAGACGCCGCGCATCCCGAAGCGGCGCTCGGTCTGCTCGGTCACCACACCGTTGTCGGTGCTGTAGCCGAACTTCGTCAGGTTGAAGGGATCGGCCACGCGCAGCGTCAGGCTCCCCTTGTCGCCCCACAGCTTCTGCCGCAGCGCGACGTTGGTGAAGACCATCGCCAGCTGCCGGCCGCCCTCGGTCTTCATCGCCGCCCGGTACATGATGAAGCCCTGGAGGTCGAGCGCCGGCGCCAGCTTCCAGCTGACGTTCGCCCGCGTCGACCAGACGAACGCCTTCGTCGACAGGTTGCCGGGGAGGTTGGCCGCGTCGCTGCTGTAACGCCAGGCGCTGCCGCCGCCGAACACGTTCAGCGGGCCCTTGCGGACGTTGAGGTTGAGGTCCGTGCCTAACGCCGTCGTGCTCGCGACGTTGGCGAAGGTCCCGACGCTGACCCCGTTCGCGTTCACCTCGCGGATGAAGCGCACCGCGTGCGAGGTCTGGCGCAGGTACGGGTTGAGCTGGATCGAGCCCCACGACCGTGCATCCTGGAAGCCGAGCTCGAAGGCGTCGGTATATTCCGGCCGGAGCGCGGGGTTGCCGCGGAACTCGTTGCGCGGGTCCTGGCGATATCCGATAGGGTTGAGCTGGAAGGGATCGGGACGGGTGATCCGCCGCGAGTAACTGGCCTTCAGCTGCCGCATCTGCGTCGCGTTCCACGAGAGGATCGCGCTCGGGAACGCGCTCGCGTAGTCGTTGTCGTACGAGGCGCCCGTCGTCGGCAGCGCGAGTCTCGTCGTCGCCCGCTCGACGCGGAGCCCCAGCTGGCCATCCACCTTCGCCACCTTCTGCGAGAGCACGGCGTAGGCGGCGCCGATCTTCTCGTGATAGCCGAAGGCGTTCGCCCGCGCCGGGTCAGGGACGTACTCCGAGCTCCCCGCGTCGAAGAACGCCGCCGCGAAGTCGTTCGATGTCGAGCGGCTCGTCCCCTTCACTCCCGTCTCGAGCCTGGTCGATGGCGAGAAGGGGCGCGTGTAGTCGCCCTGTACCACGAACGCCGGCATGTGCGACCGGGTGAGGTCACGCTCGGCCGGCGGCGATGCACCGGTATTCGCGTCAGGCTGGACGACGATGCTCGAGATCAGGTTGTCGAAGCGCTGCCGGTTGCGCGTGTAGCGCGCCTCGGTCGACCAGGTCGTCGCCTTCGCATCACCGGTGCGCCGGTAGGCGAGGGCATAGTCCTGCGACATGTCGTGGAACTGCTGGTTCGTGAACTGGTTGAAGAGCCCAGTCACGTTCCCGCCGGCGTCGAGATTGGAGTAATAGGCGCCGTTGCCGCGCTCGAAAAGCCCGTGCGACACGACCGCGTCCGCGGAGAGCGCATCCTTCCCGGTGAACCGGTACTCGGAGCGGAACGTCACGTCATTCGAGCGCGGGGACGCCGGACCAGTGAAGCTCCCGTTCACGAACGCCGGCCCGGTCGAGCCGGCGTTGGTGCGCTCGGTGCGCCCCCAGCTCTCCCGGTTGTCGGTGAAGAAGCTGTACGACCCGAACACCGTCCACGGCCCCGACTGGCGGCCGATGTTCCCGGACAGGTTGGCCAGCCCGGTCGTCCCAGTCCCCGCCGAGATGCCGCCGCTCAGCCCCACGTCGGCCTGCTGGGCGAGGACGATGTTGATGATCCCCGCGGTCCCCTCGGGGTCGTTCTTCGCCGACGGATTCGTCGCGACCTCGATGTGGTCGACCGCGCTCGCCGGCAGCTGGGCGAGGAAGTTGCCTAACTGCTGCCCCTTCATCGGCGACGGACGCCCGTTGATCTGGATCACGACGTTCGTGTTGCCGCGAAGGCTGACGTTGTTCGACTCGTCCACCTCCACCGACGGGACGTTGCGCAGCGCGTCGACCGCGGTGCCGCCGCTGGCGGTCGTCATGTTCTTCACCGCGTAGCTGTTGCGGTCGGGCGCGAGCACCACGTCGGGACGCTCGGCGACGACCGCCTGCGTCTCCAGCGTCACCGGGATCGACGCGATCGTCAGCACGCCAAGGTTCACCACCGGATCGGCCGCGGTGATGACGACGTCGTTGCGGACGAAGGGGGCGAAGCCGATCGCGCGGAAGCGCACCGTGTAGCGGCCCGGGGCAAGACCGTTCACGCGGAACGATCCGTCCGGGTCGGGGAGTGCGCCGCCGGCAAAGCTCGTGTCGGCGGCGCGGCGAACGGTGATCGAGCCGGCGCCGATCGCCGCGCCGGAGCTGGTTTCCGTCAGCCGCCCACGGATCTCGCCCGTGGGAGCGGGAGCGCCAGCCGGGGAAGCTGCTTGTGCAGCAAGCGTCGTGTGCGCCGAGAGGAGCCCGAGGCACAGCAGGGCGGCGCGTATCAGGGTAGCGGTCATGCGGATTCTCGAGGTACAGTGGCGTCGCGGTACAGGAAAGCACCGGTCCGCGCACCGAGCGTAGACGCTGTGTAAGGACTCCTTATAGACTCGGTCGCGGCAAGAATGGTTTGCCGCGCTTTCGCCTTCCTGACACGAGCCGTATGATCGACTGCCTGACGAAGACCACCGGGAGGACCCCTTGACTACGACTGTTTCGAACCCGACCGGCCGCCCCACCGAGGAATCGGTTCGGGAGGCGGTGATCTCCTGGCGGCGCCACCTGCACCAGCACCCGGAGCTCTCCTTTCATGAGGAGCGCACCGCGCAGTTCGTGGCCGACACCCTCGCGTCGTTCGGGAACCTCGAGATCACCCGTCCGACCCCGACCAGCGTCGTCGCCCGGCTCACCGGGACGCATCCCGGACCCGTCCTCGCCATGCGCGCCGACATCGACGCCCTCCCGATCGACGAGAAGAACTCCCACGATTTCATCTCGCGTCACGCCGGCGTCATGCACGCGTGCGGTCACGATGGCCACACTTCGATGCTGCTCGGCGCCGCGAAAGTTCTATGCGGCAGGCGGGATGAGCTCACCGGCGAGATCCGCTTCGTCTTCCAGCACGCCGAGGAGCTGAATCCCGGGGGCGCGGAGGAGCTGGTGAGGGCCGGGGTGATGGACGGCGTCGACATGATCATCGGTGCCCACCTCTGGCTCCCGATGCCTTACGGCCAGGTCGGGGTGCGGAGCGGGGCGCTGATGGCGTCGCCGGACAACTTCGTCGTCACGATCACCGGGAGCGGAGGGCATGCGGCGATCCCGCACGAGACCACCGACCCGATCGCGATCGCCGCGCAGGTGATCACCAACCTCCAGCACATCGTCGCCCGCAACGTCGACCCGCTCGCCTCGGCGGTGGTCTCGGTGACGCGCATCGCCGGCGGGACGACGTACAACGTCATTCCCGGCCAGGTCGAGCTGGCCGGGACCGTGCGGACCTTCGACCCCGCGCTCCGCGCGCGGATGCCGGAGCTGATGAAGCGGATCGTCGGCGGGATCACGGCCGCCCACGGCGCGAGCTTCACCTTCGACTGGGACGCGGGCTACCGTCCGGTGATCAACGACGAGAAGGCAAGCGACCTCCTCCGCCGAGCCGTCGTCCGCGCGTTAGGCGCTGACGCGCTCGTCGAGGCCGTGCCGACGATGGGCGGCGAGGACTTCTCCGCCTACCAGGAGAAGGTCCCCGGCTCCTTCTTCTTCATCGGCGCGCGCAACGAGGAGCGCGGGATCACCAACCCGCACCATCACGAGTGCTTCGACCTCGACGAGCGGGCGCTCGACAGCGGCACCCGCATCTTCGTCGCCGCGGCGATGGAGATGCTGGGAGCTGGGGGCCAGGGGCCAGGGACCAGGCGTTAGGCACGGCGAACTACAGGGCGGCAGGGCTCAGGTGTCAGGCACGGCGGAGGGGACGAACGGCGTCGCTCCTGACCCCCGACCCTTGACCCCTGACCCCTTACTTCGTCAGCGCGCCTAACGCTTCCTCACACGCCTCCAGGCACAGCGCCAGACGGTCCGGGGTGTGATCCCCCATGTGCCCGATGCGGAACGTCGTCTCGCGCAGCTTGCCGTATCCCGCGCCGATCACGAAGCCGCGCTTCGAGACCTCGGCCGCGACCGCGCCGCCGCTGATCCCGGCGGGGAGGGAAACCGCGGTCACCGTCAGCGACCGCTCTCCTTCCGGCGCGAGGACGCGGATCGCGATCCCGCGCCGCTTCGCGACGTCGGCCACCCACCGCCAGGTCTGCTCGGCCATCGCCGCGTGGCGCGCCCAGCGCGCTTCCATCGTCTCCGTCGCGATGCGGGCGAGCTGCGTGTCGAGCGCGTAGAGGAGCGGCAGCGCCGGGGTGTTCGGGGTCTGGTTCTTCGCCGCGTACGCCTCGAACTCGACGAGGTCGAAGTAGAGCCCGCGCCCCTCTGCTTCGCTCGCGGTCCTCATGTATCCCGCGCTGGCGACCCCCACGGCGAGCCCCGGGGGCAGGGCGAGCGCCTTCTGTGAGCCGGTGAGCACGAAGTCCATCTCCCACTCGTCGAAGGGAAGCGGTGATCCGGCGACCCCGGTGACGCTGTCGACCAGGCAGAGCGTCCCCTGCTCGCGGGCGAGCACCGTCGCCGCGCGAACGTCGCTCAGGGCACCGGTCGAGGTTTCCGAGTGGACGATCGTCATCGCCGCGTACCGGCGCGCACGGAGGCGGGCGGCGAGCTCCTCGAGGTCGACCGCCCTGCCTGACGGCACGGTGAGGACGTCGGTCTCCCGCTCGCAGGCGCGGGCGATGTGCGCGAACCGCTCGGAGAAGGCACCGTTCACCACCGAGAGCACGGGACCGGCCGGCGCGCAGCGCACCGACGCCTCCATCAGCCCGGTCGCCGACGACGAGCTGACGAGCACCGGCCGCTTCGTCCTGAAGACGTCGCGCAGCCCCGCCTGGATGCGGGCGAACATCTCCTCGAACGCCCTGCCCCGGTGCGGGATCATCGGCCGCGTCATCGCCGCCAGCACCTCGGGGCGGACTTCGGTCGGGCCGGGGAGGAAGAAGGTGCCGAACGGTGCAGGAGTCATCCGAGGACCAGCGCCTCCAGTTGAGCGAACGATTCGATCGTGAAGTCGGCCTCGCGGACCACCGGCTCGCGCCGCACGAAGCCGGTGTAGGCGGCGAAGGCGGCGACGGCGGGACGCATCGCGAGGTCGGTCGCGCCGTCGCCGACGCCGAGCACCGGCGCGCCTAACGCGAGCTCGCGGACGACCTGCGCCTTCCCCTGCTGCGTCGCCAGCGGGGAGCGCTCGTCGTATCCGGCGTAGTTCCCCGCGGCGTCGAAGCGGATCGAAACGGCCCGCAGCCCCTGCCCGCCGACGCCGACCAATCGCGCGAGCGGAGCGATCGCCTCGCGCAGCCCGCCGCTCACCACCACGACCGCGATCCCGGCTTGGCGGAGCGCGCCGATCGCCGCCTGCGCCCCGGGCGCGATCGACTCGACGTAGCGCGCCCCGAGCGCATCGACCTCCCGCCGGGCCGGTGCGATCATCCTCAGCCGCTCGCCGTACACCGAGTCGAGGGTGATCTCGCCGCGCATCGCGCGGTCGGTCAGCGCCGAGATCCGCGAGGCCATCTCCGGTCCCCGCAGGGCGGCGAGCCAGTCGATCCCCTCGATCCCGGAGAGCGTCGAGTCGACGTCGATCACGACGCTGGCGAAGCGCGGGCGCGCGCCGCTCACAGGACGTTCCCCGGCGCGAGGATGCCGAGCGGGTCGAGCTCGCGCTTCATCGCCCGCATCGCTCCCATCTGCATCTCCGACAGCTGCAGCCCGACCCACTTCCGCTTGATCTTCCCGATCCCGTGCTCGGCGGCGACGGTTCCGCCCATCCCGATCACCGTCCGCAGCGTCGCCTCGACCACGCGCTCGATCCGCTTCACCTCGCCGGCATCCGTCGCGATGAAGTTCTGGTGGGGGTGTCCGTTCCCGGCATGGCCGTAGATCACCGCCTGGTCGATTCCCGCGGCGCGGGCGTGCGCGCGCGCCTGCGCGATCGCCTCCCCGAGCCGCGGGTACGGCACCGCCCAGTCGGTGGAGACCTTCCGTCCCCCCGCCGGGCGGCAGCGTGCACCGCGCTCGTTCATCGTCGCCGGGATCGCATGTCGCGCCTCGCGCGCCTCGCGCAGCGCGCTCGTCCCCTCGAACATGCGCACCTCGTCGCCGGCCGCGCCGTGGCGCTCGGCCAGCGCCAGCCAGGCGTCGAGGTCGACGTCATCCTCGCCGGCGTCCTCGGCGTAGACGGCGGCGGCGGCGCCGATCGGCGCCATCCGGTCGCCGTGGCCGATCGCCGTAAGGCCTAACGCGAGATCGTCGAGGTATTCGAGGCAGCGCGGGGAGAGTGCCGACGCCCGCGCCGCGACGACGAAGTCGAGCGCTGCGCGCTCGGACGCGAAGGGGAACGACAGCCCGGTGACGCGGCCGGGGAGGGGGAGCAGCGCCAGCTCGGCCTCGACGACGAGGCCGAGCGTCCCCTCGCTGCCGACGAACCAGTCGAGCGGGTCGTGGACGAACTCGTAGCCGACGGTGTTCTTCTCGAGCGGGTTGCGCCGCAGCTCGACCGTCTCGCCGGAGGCGAGGACGACGGTCAGCGCGCGGACGTGCGACCGTGTCGCCCCGTAGCGGAGCGTCCGCGCCCCCGATGCGTTGCAGGCGATCGAGCCGCCGATGGTGCACGAGTCCTCGCTCGTGGGGTCGGGCGCGAAGAGGAGCCCGTGCGCGGCGGCCGCCTTCTTCACCTCGGCGACGATCGCTCCCGGCTGGACGCGAACCGAGCGCGCGCGCTCGTCGACGTCGTAGATGCGATCCATCTTCCGGAAGGAGAGGAGGACCCCGCCGTCGGTGATCGACGCGCCGGTGGTGCTCGTCTGTCCCCCGGCCGCGGTGAGCGGCGTGCGCGCCGACGCGCACTCGCGGACGACCTCGACCACTTCCTCCGCGCTCGCCGGGCGCGCGACCGCGTCGGGGATCATGTGCAGCCCCGACGCGTCGGCAGCGAATCCCTCGCGGAGGGTGCTGTCGCGCTCGAGCGACGCGCTCACCGCTGGAGCGTCAGGCGCCGGCGGCGATGGTCGCGCCGAAGCGGACGATCGTCGCGGTGAGCACGTCGGGGAGCTCCATCAGCCGCTTCTGGATGTCGGAGCCGACCGCGTTGTCGACGGTGATCGCCGCCAGCGCCTCGCCGCCCTGCGCCAGCCGCGCCTGGTGGTACTCGGCGATGTTGACGCCGGCGTCGCCGAGGAGGGTGCCGACGCGGCCGATGACGCCGGGAACGTCCTTGTTGGTGAGGACGATCAACGTGTCGCGCGGGGCGACGTCGACGTGGAAGCCGCCGATGCGCGTCAGGCGCCAGGCCGCGTCGCGCGGCGCGACCCCGGCGACGGCGAGCTCCTGCATCCCGGCGGCGAGCGAGATCTCGACCGACGCCGGGTGCGGCAGCCCGGCGCTCTCGGTGACGGCGATCTCGATGCCGCGCGAGGCGGCGAGCGAGCGGGCGCTGATCAGGTTGAGCCGCTCCGACTCGAGCACCCCCTCGAGGGCGCCGACCGCGGCCGCCGCGGCGAGCACCTCGCCGGCGCCGCTGAGGTCGGGGCCGTAGCGCACCGTTAGGCGCTGGACGGCGCGCCCGCCGTGGCCGGCGAGGATCGCCCGCCCGATCGCCGCCGCGCGCTGCGCGACCATCAGCGCCGGCCGCAGGTCGGTCCACCCCGGGCCGCTCGACTGCGCGACGTTGAGCGATCCGGAGAGCTCGCCGCTGAGGAGCGCGTCGCGCACCGAGCGGCAGACCTCGACCGCGACGTTGCGCTGCGCCTCGGCGGTGCTGGCGCCGATGTGCGGCGTGAGGATCACGTTGTCGCGATCCCTGAACGGATGATCGCCGACGAGCGGCTCCTTCACGTAGACGTCGAGGACCGCGCCCATCAGCTTGCCCGAGTCGAGCGCGGCGGCGAGCGCGTCGTCGGCGACGATCCCCCCGCGCGCCATGTTGACGACCACCGCGCCGGCCGGGAGGCGGCCGATCTCGCTCCGCCCGATCAGCCCCGTCGTCTCGTCGGTGAGGGGGGTGTGGACGGTCAGGATCTCGGCTTCGGCGAGCAGCGCCTCGAGCGTCGGCGCGCGACGGATGCGCAGCGACTGGAAGCGCGAATCGGGGACGTACGGGTCATGTCCGACGACGTTCATCCCGAAGGCGAGTGCCCGCGTCGCGACCTCGCCGCCGATCCGGCCGACGCCGACGATGCCTAACGTACGGCACTTGAGCTCCGCGCCGAGGAGCTGGGCGCGGTCCCAGCGCCCGGCGTGCATCGACGCGTTCGCGCGCGGGAGGTGGCGGAAGAGCGAGATGAGGGTCCCGAAGAACAGCTCGGCGACGGCGATGGTGTTGCCGGCGGGGGCGTTGATGACCGCGACCCCGAGTTCGGTCGCGACGTCGAGCGCGATGTTGTCCACTCCGACCCCGGCGCGGCCGACGACCTTCAGCTTCGTCGCCCTGCGCAGCACGTCCTCGGAGATGCGCGTCGCCGAACGGCCGACGAACGCGTCGTAGTCGCCGATGCGGGCGAGCAGCTCGTCCCTGGGGAGCGTCGGCACCTCGTCGACGCGGAGGTGCGGCTCGCTGGCGAGGAGGGCGACACCCTCGGGATCGATGTCGTCGGTGACGAGGACGCGAAATGGCATGTGGAGGGTCAGCGGCCGTGATTGCGGAGCTCGACGAGGAGGCAGCGGTCCTGCACGACATCGATCCCCGCCGCCGTCAGGCACGCGGCGAAGGCGTCGTCGCGAATCCCGAGCTGCAGCCAGACGGAGCGCGGGCGCTTGGCGAGGATGTCGTCGAGGTGCGGGGCCAGGTCCTTCGGGCGGCGGAACATGTTCACCATGTCGATGTCACCGGGGATCGCGGCGAGGCTGCGGTAGACTCTTTCACCGAGAATCTCCGTCACGTCGGGATAGTATACCGGCACCGGCACGATCTCGAAGCCGGCGCGCTGCGCGTACTCCGCAACATAATAGGCGGGCTGCATGGTTTCCCGCGTCTTGATGCCGACGACCGCGATGCGCTTCGTCTGCGCGAGCAGCGCCCCGATGTCGTCGTCGCTCTCGATGATGCGTCCGGTTTTCACTGATGGTGTCGTCATGCGTCGCATCAGGATGCGAGGATCGCGCCGCCGGGTTACGTTTCTCAGGCTGCCGCCGGGTCCGAGCCGCGGGACCGGCCGAACTCCAGGGAGATTGCACGCAATGCGGATGCTCGTTCTCGGCGCCGGGCTGCAGGGATCAGCCTGTGCGTATGATCTGTTGCAGAATCCGGATGTCAAGGAAGTGAGGCTCGCCGACCTGAAGGTCGATCACCTGCCGCACTTCCTCGCGAAATATTCGGGGAAGCGCCTCCTCCCGACCCGGCTCGACGTGCGCGACGCCGATGCGGTGCGCGCGGTGATGCGTGAGAGCGACGCGGTGATGAGCGCGATCCCCTACTACTTCAACCTCGAGCTGGCGACGCTCGCCGCCGAAGTCGGCGTCCACTTCTGCGACCTCGGCGGAAACACCGAGATCGTCTTCAGGCAGAAGGAGCTCGACGCGAAGGCGAAGGCGAAGAACGTCACGATCGTCCCCGACTGCGGGCTGGCGCCGGGGATGGTGAACATCCTCGCCCAGCACGGGATCGACCGGCTCGACGAGGTGCAGGCCGTGCGCATCTTCGTCGGCGGCCTGCCGCAGAACCCCGAGCCCCCGCTCAACTACCAGATCGTCTACTCCCTCGAGGGGGTCCTCGACTACTACACGACGTTGTCGTGGGTCGTCCGCGACGGGAAGCCCGTGCAGGTGAAGGCGCTCTCCGAGCGCGTGCCCGTGCGGTTCCCGAAGCCGGTCGGCGAGCTCGAGGCGTTCCATACGGCGGGCGGGCTCTCGACCATGGCGTGGCGCTACGAAGGGAAGATCCCGACGATGGAGTACAAGACCCTCCGCTATCCCGGACACGCCGCGCTGATGGAAGCGGTCCGCGAGATGGGGCTGCTCGATCTCGAGCCCGTCGACGTGAAGGGGATCAAGGTCATCCCGCGCGACGCGTTCATCGCCACGGTCGGACCGAAGCTGACGAAGCCGGAAGGGAAGGACCTCGTCGCGCTGCGGGTGACGGTCGAGGGGAAGAAGAACGGCAAGCCGCAGACCATCGCCTTCGAGCTGGTCGACCGTTATGACGAGCGGCACGGGATCAGCGCGATGATGCGGACGACCGGCTATTCGCTCTCGATCACCGGCCAGATGCAGGCCCGCCGCGAAGTCGGTCCCGCCGGCGTGCACACGCCGGACGAATGCATGCCGGCAAGGAAGTACATCGACGAGCTGGCGAAGCGCGGGATCGAGATCAAGGAGACGATCTCGTAAGGAGTGCGTGGCGGGCCGCTGGCGGCGGGGTATCGCCAGGAGGCGCTGAGGACACGGAGCGGAACACGGGCGCCGGGGATTCGTTTCGCCAGAGCATGAACAGGTTGGGGGCAAGCGGGGCGAGATGATCTCGCCGGGCTTGCCCCCAGGCTTTCGTGGGCCGGTGCCGTGATCCTTGCGCGCCAGCCCTCTCCGAGACCGCCCACCCCCGCAAGCAATCCCGCCGTCGCCCGTCCGCCGTTCCGGAACCGAGCCGCGCGCGCCATAATCAGCCGTCCCGGCAGCACCCACACGCCCACAGCCGCGCCGATCATGACTCACGCCACTCGTCTCGCCGCTGCGACCCTCGCCCTCCTCGCCGCCTGCGCGAGTCCGCAGCGCGGCGTCGTCGCCCAGCCGTCACCTGCTCCTGCACCCGAGGTACTCCTGCGCCTCGACGACGTCGGGATGAATCACTCCGTCAACATGGCGATCGAGGAAGTCGCGGCGACGAAGATGCCATTCTCGGTGTCGGTGCTCTTCGCCTGTCCGTGGTATCAGGAGGCGGTCGAGATCCTGAAGAGGAATCCGCAGGTCGCGGTCGGCGTGCACCTCGCGTTGAACTCGGAGTGGCGCAACTACCGCTGGGGTCCGGTGCTCGGCAAGGGCGGGGCCCCTTCGCTCGTCGACAGCGTCGGCTACTTCCACTCCTCGGGGGAGGGATTCCTGGCGAGCCACTACGATCTCGGCGAGGTCGAGCGCGAGCTGAGCGCGCAGGTCGAGCGCGCGCTCGCCTCGGGATTGAAGATCAGCTACGTGGACGCGCACATGGGGACGGCGCTCGCGAACCCGGAGCTGCGCGAGGTCACCGAGCGCATCGCGCGGAGGTACGGGCTCGGGATCTCGACCTACTTCGGCGAGGACTACGTCTCGCTCTGGGGTGAGCCGGTCGCCGCGAAGAAGTCATCGCTGCTCGGCCACCTCGCGCGCGCGAAGCGCGACACCGTGAACCTCGTCGAGGTGCACGTCGCCGAGCGGACGCCGGAGATGGAAGTGATCTACGACATGAACGCGCCGGAGCAGAACGCGCCAGGCGCCGGCGTGGTCGCGCACCGCAAGGCGGAGCTGGAAGCGATGCTCTCGCCGGAGCTGGCTGACCTCGTGCGAACCGGAAAGATCCGGCTCGTCACGTATGAGACGATGATGACGCGGATCGGGCCGGAGAAGCTGCGGCGGCCGAACAGCAGCCGTTAGCCATCAGCCGCCGGCGTCGAGCGACGGCGGCCGAAGGGGGGTCAGGTGTCAGGGGCGCGCGAGCCAAGTCCGTGACACCCGACCCCTGACACCTGTCTACTAGTTCTTCGCCACCGGGGACGCGAGCGCGATCATGCGCGCGAGGCCGTTGTCCGACGTCTTCTCCCACTGCCAGCCGACGGTGACGATCACCGGCTTCGCGACCGACTCGGTCGTGCAGCTGATCTTCACGTCCTGTCCCTTCGCCGATGGGTTCGCGCTGGCCGCGCCGTCGCCTTCCGCCGTGCAGACCCACGTGCGGCCTTCGATGTCCTTCACAGTGCGCTTTACCATCATCCCCTCCCGGGGGAATTGTGAGCGTGCAGGTCCTACCCGGAACATAGCGCAAACGGCGCCGAAGGTGTGCAGCACCTTCGACGCCGTTTCTCCCTACCGCAGTTGCTGGCAGCTGACAGCCAATGGCTAACGGCTGCCTCACTCCCTCACGAAGTTCGCCAGCGTCGCGCCGACCTGGTCGATGGTGTTCTTCGCCCGCCAGCGGTCGTTGCCGTTGTAGATGAAAGAGAAGGCGAGCACCTCGCCGTCGAGCGCGGTCACGTAGCCGGCGAGGGAGATCACCGTGTTCGTGGTCCCGGTCTTCGCGTGCAGGTTCCCCTGCGCCGGGGTGGCGCGCATGCGATGGCGGAGCAGCTCGCTCTCGCCGGCGACCGGCAGCGACGCGTGGAAGCTCGCTCCCCACGGCGCGTTGTGCGCATAGGCGAGCAGGTGCACCATCGCCCGCGGCGAGACGCGGTCGAGCACGGAGAGCCCGCTGCCGTCGGCCGCGTACACTTCGGTCGAGTCGATGCCGAGCTTGTCGTGCGCGAAGCGGCGCAGCAGGGCGTTGCCGTTCTCCGCCGACCCCACTCCGCTCGCCGAGTGCGCGACGTCGCGGAACAGCAGCTCGGCGTAGTGGTTCACGCTCTCGCGATTCATCACCGCGATGAGCCGGGCGAGGGGTGGCGACGGGAAGCCGGTGATGCGCTGCGCGTGCGACGGAGTCGCGCCGAGCCTGACGGCGCCGTCGACGGTGATCCCCTGCGCGGCGAGCGCGTCGCGGAGCGAGCCCGCGCAGAACAGCGCCGGCTCGTCGACCACCAGCTCGTAGCGGCGGGGGCCGGA
>DASZNJ010000150.1:0-10030 GCA_035551575.1 Gemmatimonadaceae bacterium | reverse complement strand
CCCGCCTCTGTTTGCTCTCTGTTCTCCCACCACCACGGTGTACACCGCCGGCACGACGCACAGCGCTGACGCCCCCGGCCGCCGTCAACGCAGCTCCCCACGCCAGAACTGGCGACCGCTCCCCGTCGCTCCATCACCGCGTGTGCGCCCCACCCTGCGCGCTCATCCTCGTCCGCAGAAGCAGCAGCAACGGCACCAGCAGCAGGATCAGCAGCGCCGCCAATACATGGATGCGGAAGCTGGCGACGATGCTCGCCTAGCCGAACAGCCGGGAGTCGAGCACTCGCCCCCCCTCCGCCCGCGCCGTCGCGGAACCGCGCCGTGCAGGGCGCCATCCCCTCGAGCACGCACCCCCCGTTAGGCACCACCCTCGCCGCCTCATCCCGGGAGCTCCCCGCCGCCTGGCCGTCGCTTCAAACCCGCCACCCCCACCCCGTTTCGAGCCTTTCATTCCCGACGAAGCGTCGAACCTTCCATTCCCCAGCCCCTTTCGAGACTTTCATTCGCAAGGGAACTTCGAACCTTCCATTTCCGCGGCGGTTTCAGGAACTCCACTCCCGGGCAGCTTCGACCTTCCCATTCCCATTCCGTACCCGCTCCGAGACCTCGCTGGCCCCCGTGCCCCCTCGCCTCCTCATCGTCTCCAATCGCCTCCCCGTCACCGTCTCCGTCGAAGGCGAAGGCACGGTCGTCCTCCCCAGCTCCGGCGGCCTCGCCACCGGCCTCCGCGGTCCCCACCAACGATCCGGCGGCCTCTGGATCGGCTGGCCCGGTGACCTCACGGGTCTCTCCCCCGATCAGTCGCAGGCGCTCGAAGCCCAGCTGCGCGACCTTCACGTCGTCCCCGTTCGCCTCTCGCGGAACGAGCAGCTCGTCTACTACGAACACATCTGCAACGGCGTGATCTGGCCGCTCTGCCACGACCGCGTCGACCAGCTCCCCCTCCATGTCGACGGCTGGGATGTCTACGAAGCGGTCAACCAGCGCTTCGCCGACCTCGTCGCCGAGCACTACCGGCCGGGCGACATGATCTGGGTGCACGACTACCAGCTCTTCCGACTGCCCAGGCTCCTCCGTGAGAAGCTGCCTGACGCGAAGATCGGCTTCTTCCTCCACATCCCCTTCCCCAACCCGGAGATCTTCTTCACGCTCCCGACGCGCCGCTGGCTCGTCGAGGGGATCATGGGCGCTGACCTCGTCGGCTTTCACACCCGGCGCTATCGCGGCCACTTCACCGCCGCGCTCCGCCGCCTCTTCGGCATCGAGCCCGCCGCCGACGCGAGCGTCCTCTGGAGCGACCGCCGCGTCGCGTTAGGCGTCTTCCCGATGAGTGTCGACGCCGCGAGCATCGCCGGGCGCGCCGGCACTCCCGAGGTCGCGGTCGAGCGCGGCGAGCTGCGCACCGGCGTCGACCGGCTGCTCGTCGGCATCGACCGCCTCGACTACAGCAAGGGGATCCCGCGCCGGCTCCTCGCCTTCGAGAAGCTCCTCCGTACCCATCCCGAATGGCGCGGGCGCGTCAGGC
Organism: Gemmatimonadaceae bacterium; assembly: GCA_035551575.1. Lineage (GTDB taxonomy): Bacteria > Gemmatimonadota > Gemmatimonadetes > Gemmatimonadales > Gemmatimonadaceae > JABFXC01. Next base: position 8,505 of record DASZNJ010000150.1, on the reverse strand, counting down.
TCATCCAGGTCGCAGTCCCGTCGCGCGGCGGCGTCGGTGCCTATCGCCGCTTCCGGCGCGACGTCGACGCACTCGTCGGGCGCATCAACGGCGAGCTGGCGACGCCGACCTGGATCCCGCTGCACTACATCTACAACACCGTCCCCGAGTCGACGCTCCTCGCCCTCTACCGCGCCGCCGACATCATGCTCGTCACCCCGGTCCGCGACGGGATGAACCTCGTCGCCAAGGAGTTCGTCGCCAGCCGCGCCGACGAGGATGGTGTCCTCGTCCTCAGCGAGTTCGCCGGCGCCGCCGACGAGCTGCAGGACGCCCTCATCGTCAACCCGTACGACATCGACAGCGTCGCCGAGGCGCTCAACTCGGCGCTGACGATGGCCGGAATGGAGCGGCGGACGCGGATGCGCGCGCTCCGTGCCCAGGTCCTCTCCCACGACGTCCACCGCTGGGCGACCACCTTCCTCGACGCGCTCGGCGCCAGTCGCCGTACCCGGTCGAGCCGGCCGCGCCGCGGTCGCGCGTCAGGCGCGCCCCCAGACAAGCCCGTACAGCAGTAGCCCGAGCACCACCGCGGTGAGCAGGATGTACAGCCGGTCGCGCTGCAGCGCGAAGGCGACCAGCGTCAGCGCCACGCGCATCACCGGCGTCGCGATCAGCAGCACCAGCCCGAGCTGGACGATCGCCATGCTGTCGAGGGCGACCGCGCCGCGGAAGATCCCGGCCAGTCCCTGCAGCGGCGAGGCCGCGGTGCTGAACGTCGCGAACTCGGCGGGCCGGCCCCCGTGCTGGACGAGCAGCATCACTCCACCGATGAGCACCACTCCCGCCGCGACCAGTACGCCGACCTGGAGCAGGCGTCCGATCAGCTGCTCGACTTCGTGGTCGCTCCACCGCCCGACCGGCCGGTCAGCCGCGTCGTTGCTCATGCGCCACCCCGGAATCCCTTGTACAGCATCTGGAAGGCCATCACCACGACGACCGCGGTGAAGAGGATCCGCAGCCAGCGCACGTTCGCCCGTGCCAGCACCCGCGCGCCGAGCAGCGCCCCGCCCAACACCCCGAGCATCACCGGGAACGCGATCGCCGGCTCGATGTAGCCTCGGTGCAGGTAGACTCCTGCGCTCGCCGCCGCGGTCACGCCGATCATGAAGTTGCTCGTGGTCGTCGATACCTTGAACGGCAGCTTCATCGTCCGGTCCATCGCCAGCACCTTGATGACGCCGGATCCGATCCCGAGCAGCGCAGAGAGGATCCCCGCCCCGAGCATCAGCGCCCATCCCTGCGGCACCCCCTGCACGGTGTAGTGCCTGACGCCGTCGGGCACGGGGTACGTGCCGTTCAACCGGAGCCGGTTCGCCCACGGGTGTGCGGGCGCGTCGGTGACGTGCTCCTCGCGCGTCTGGAAGGAGCGGAAAGCCGTGTACAGCAGCACCAGCCCGAAGAGGATCGCCAGCGCGCTGGTCGGGATCACCCCCGCGAGCACCGCCCCGATCAGCGCGCCGATCGTCGTCGCCACCTCGAGGAAGATCCCGACGCGAACGTTGGTCCACCCCTCGCGCACGTACGCCGCCGCCGCCCCCGACGACGTCGCGATCACCGAGACGAGCGACGCCCCGATCGCGTACCGGATGTCGACGTGAAAGAGCAGCGTCAGCATCGGCACGACGACGATCCCGCCGCCAAGGCCGGTCAACGCGCCGAGCATGCCGGCGAGAAACGACCCGACGGCCACGAGTACCGCGAAGAGTCCGAGAGTCACGGTCGTAAGGTAAACGAATGCTGCGCAAGGGAGGACTGTAACGAGCAGACTGCGGAACGGCGCCGCCGAGCCACCGAGGCGCCGAGAACTGCTAACGGCGCCGCAGAGACGCAGGGACGCCGAGGGTTCGCAGAGGACGGCCCGTCAGGGCTGAGCGGTTCACACCAGGGCTGAACGACTGGGGGCAAGCGGGGCGAGATGATCTCGACCCGCTTGCCCCCAAGTCGTTCCGGCTCGTAACAGTGGGAACGACGATTTCGCGGATGACGCGGATTACGCGGATACTGCTTCGGGCAGCCACGCGGAGCGCCGCCCGCCCCCAGGAACGATCCACGAAATTCGCGTAATCGTAGTTCCAACCTGTTGATGCTCGTGAGCCGCTGCGCACTCGCTCAGCGCACGAGTCTCCCAGCAAGACCCGATAACAGCTTGGCGCCGTTCCGCAGTCACCCGCAGTCCCTCGCCTTTGCTTCCCGCTCCCGCCCCATCGCCATATCTTCCGATTCATGGCCCGCGATACCTCGACCACCGCGCCTCCCACACCCGACGTCGCCTCCAGCGTCTTCGTCGGCGCGAGCGAGATGGCGCGGCGGTGCCGCGAGCTCGACTGGTCGCGGACCGCGCTCGGCCCGGTCGAGGGGTGGTCGCAGAGCCTGCGCACGACCGTGAGCACACTGCTCATGTCGCGCAATCCGATGTTCCTCTGGTGGGGACCCGAGCTCGTCCAGCTCTACAACGATGACTACCGCCCCAGCTTCGGCGGGGGCGGCCGGCATCCGCGTGCGCTCGGCGCGAAGGGGAAGGAGTTCTGGACCGACATCTGGGATGCGATCGGTCCGCAGATCGACTTCGTCATGTCCGGCGGCGGCGCTACCTGGCACGAGGACCAGCACCTCCCGATCCTCCGCAACGGACGGATGGAAGATGTCTGGTGGACGTACAGCTACAGCCCGGTGCGCGATGACGACGGCACCATCGGCGGGACACTCGTCGTCTGCCAGGAGACGACGAAGCGCGTGCTCGGCGAGCAGCAGCTCAAGTCGCTGCTCGCCGAGCTGAGCGTCGCGCGGACGCGCCTCGAGGACGTCTTCCGCCTTGCGCCGTCCTTCCTCGCCGTGCTCGCTGGCCCGGACTTCGTCTTCGAGCTCGCCAACGACGCGTACTATCAGCTCGTCGGGCATCGCGACATCGTCGGCCGACCCCTGCTCGACGCGCTGCCCGAACTTTGCGGCCAGGGCTTCGACAGGATCCTTCACGACGTCGTCGCGACGAAGACACCGTTCATCGGGCGCGCGATCCCGGTCATGCTCGCGCGCACGCCGGGGACCGCCCCCGAGCAGCGCTATGCCGACGTGATCTACCAGCCGCTGCTCGACGCGGCGGGCAACGCGCGCGGCATCGTCGCGCATGGCACCGACGTCACCGACCAGGTGCGCGCGCAGCGCGACGTCGAGCGATTGCTCGCCGAGAGCGAGCTCGCGCGCGCCGACGCCGAAGCCGCGCGCGCCGAAGCGGAAGCGGCGAACCGCGCGAAGTCGGAGTTCCTCGCCGTCATGAGCCACGAGCTGCGCACGCCGCTCAACGCGATCGGCGGCTATGCCGAGCTGCTCGACATGGGGATCCGCGGCCCCGTCAACGAGCAGCAGCATGCCGACCTCGCGCGCATCCAGACGAGCCAGCGCCACCTGCTCGGCCTCATCAACGAAGTGCTGAACTACGCGAAGCTCGAGACCGGCACCGTTCGCTACGACGTGAGCGACGTCGCGGTGCGCGGCGTCCTCGCCGCCGCCGAGGAGCTCGTGTCGCCGCAGGTGCGCGCCCGCGGCCTGACGCTCGTCGTCGCCGATTCCCCGCCCGGCCTGTGCGTGCGCGCCGACGCGGAGAAGCTTCGGCAGATCCTCGTCAACCTGCTGTCGAACGCGATCAAGTTCACCGATCGCGGCGGGCGGATCGACCTGGCCTGCGAGGACCGCGAAGGCGCTGACGCCCCGACGGTGACGATCAGCGTGCGCGACACGGGGATCGGCATCTCCGCCGAGAAGCTCGACGTCATCTTCGAGCCCTTCGTCCAGGTCCGCGCCGACCTCACCCGCACCGCCGAAGGCACCGGCCTCGGCCTCGCCATCAGCCGCGACCTCGCCGAAGCCATGGGCGGCTCCCTCACCGTCGCGAGCCGCCCCGGCGAGGGCTCGACCTTCAGCCTGACGCTGCCGATGGCTCGCCGTTAGGCCTGACGGCGGCCCGCCCGGCGAGGCGCAGCTGCAGCCCGGCCCAGATCGCTCCCAGCCTCGCGACCTGGGCCTCCGTCAGCGCCGCCGCTGCCCCGGCGCGCACCGCCCCCGCCTCGGCGGCAGCGGCCGCGATCACCGCCTGTGTCCGGCCGAGGCGTGCGCTGTCCGCTGGTGCGAGCGAGATCGTGTGCGCCCGCGTGTAGTAGTCGACCGCTCCCGGCGCCGTCAGGCTGAGCGCCTGCGCCGCCTCGACCGCGACGGAGTCCGCGCGCAGCCCCGCGCGCACGAATGGGAGCGCCCAGTTGTCAGCCACCCACGTCCCGCGCGGATTCTCGATCCAGATCCACGCGTGCAGGATCGCCACCCGCGTCGGCTCCGTCGCGTCCCTCCCCGCGTGATCGTGACGCATCGGCAGCGACTCGAGCGCCACGCTCCCGTTATGCTCGTGCCATGCCCCGCGCCCCACCGGCTCGTCGGGATAGGGATCACCGCTGCCGAGCACCTTCGTCCACGCGACGCCGGCGAGCACGGGGCCCGTTGGCGTTCGCGTGTAGATCAGCACGCTCGGTCGCGCCGGGTCGATCGGCCCGGACATCACCAGCCCCGGGTGCACCCAGTGCTCGCCGAGGCTCGGGATGTCGCCGCCGATCCGCCGGTAGCCGGCGGCGATCGCGCTGTCGAGCGGCTGGTAGCGGCTCGTCTCCCGCTTCGCGATCGCGAGGAATGCCTTCGCGTCAGGCGGACGCACGCCGTCGATCGTTGCCGATGCGCACTGCGCGTAGTAGTCGAGCACCGACTGCGGCATCCCGCCGGGGTAGCGGCTGAGCATCCTCAGCTCGGCGCGCTCGTCCGGCGTCGGCCACCCCTTTTCGTAGGCGGGATTGATTCCCTTGAACGCTGCCTCCCGGATCGTGGCGAAGGGGACGAAGGACACCGCGCACCCCATGCCGAGGACGACGAGTGTCGAGTCGCGGACCTCGAGCACTTCGCCGTCCTTCCGTTCCTTCCTGCCGACGACGAGCTTGACCCGGATGCCGCGTCCCTCCTTCACGCCGTAATAGCTCTTCGCGCTCGGGCCGGTGTGGCACGCGGTGGCGATCACCGCGGCGGCCCCGAGCAGCGTCCAGTGGATGTATCGCATGGTCACTGTACCGGGATGCGGCTGCGGTAGAACTGCTTCTCCATCGAATCCTTCTCGGCGCGCCAGCTGCGCAGTGCGTGGAGCAGCGTCGCGTCCTCCGGCTTGAATGCGCTGGTGTCGCGCTGGCCGGTCATCCAGCTCCCCCGCACCCACTCGGTATAGTATCCTTGTGATACTAAAAGAAAGGTTCGCGGCGCGGCCGGGCCGGCGCGGCCGACGTCGAACGAGACCGTGAACCGCTGGCGCGGGGACGTCTGCAGGTAGTTCTCGTCGGCGCCGCCGATCGCCGCCAGCGCGACCGCCTCGTGCGACCCCGCTGCGCCCTCGACGTCGGAGGCGTCGATCGTCCGCACCGGCACCCGCCGCACGCTCGCCGCCACGGCGAGCCGGTCGATGCGCCACTGGTCGGCGAGGAAGGAGATGCGGACGCGCATCGTGTCCCCGCCCGCCGGCACCGGGATCACCGAGGCGACGTCGCGCCAGGCGATCGGTCCGTAGTCGGAGAGCTTCGACACCTGCTCCCACCCGCCGTCAGCGCGCTGCACCGCCACGCGCATCCCGAGCTTGCCGTCGTACCACCTGCCTAACGCGACGGTCGGGCCGATCCTGCCGAGGTCGTTCTCCATCCAGTCGAGCGACCGCGCCCCGGGACGGGCGAGCATGTAGTCGTAGAAGAGGATCGTGTTGAGCAGGGAGTTCCGCATCCGGAGCACGATCGCGACGCTGTCGCTCCCCGGCGGCCGGGGGAAGGCGAGGTCGATGTGATCGTCCATGTCGCCGGCGCTCACCGCGGCGAGCGTCGCCTCGTCCGTGCTGAAGAGCACACCGTCGGCGCGGGCGATGCGCGGGGCGATGTCACGCCCGCGCCGATCGTGCGCGGTCACGCCGTCAACGTACCGCGCGACCGCCACCGGCCGGCCGTTCTCGTCGGGGAGCACCAGCTCCCCTGGCGCGTGGGTCGCCTCGATCAGGGCGAGGTGGTTGATGTAGTGCGTCTCGAGCGCCTCGTTCCAGACCTGCAGCCTGACGATTCCCTGCGAGTCCGGCTGCGACCGCAGCCGGTCGATGTCCCGCGCCTCGAGAAGGGGCGCGATGCTGTACGAGAACCCCTCCGCCTCGAGCACCGGCGTCCCCGCGCTGTCGGCGTAGATGGTCGGACACGACCCGAAGCACTTCGGGTCGATCGCGCAGGCGAGGCCGATTCCACCGGCGAGCGTCGCGGCGGTGGCGAGCAGCGAGTAGCCGACAGTTTTGGCGCCGCTGATCTCGGTGCGGAACGTCTCCATCCCGATCACGCTGTCGAGCGGGATCGTCGCCGCCGGTCCGACCAGCTGCATCACCGGTCCGTAGCGCACTCCCTTTCCGTACACCCGGTCGCGAACGATCGTCGCCCCCTCGGCGAAGACGACCGTCGATCCATCGCTGAGGTGCGCCTTCACCGGCGACTCGACGGTGGTCGAGTCGCTCGTGCCCCGGTCGAGCGGCTCGACCGACGCACCGCGTGAGATGATGCAGCCGCTGGCCACTGACGCTATCGCGAGCATGCCGAGCGTCAGCCAGCGGGGCGGGGGAAACGCAGGTCGCATGGTTGCTCCGGGTCAGGGTCGGATCGGCGCATTGACGGGGGACCATGGAACCATCTGGCCGCCAGCGCAAGGTGGCGATACGTCGAGTGACGTAGGAGAGACGATTTCGGGGTCAAAAGAAGAAAAGGATCACGGCGGATCGTGCCTCGGTCGGCCACGAGGAGCCCGACCGCCTTCAGGAACGATCCGCGTCATCCGCGAAATCCGCGAAATTGTAGTTCACCCGTTGATGCCCGATGAGCAACAGAGAACTGCCCCGGCGGAATCACCTCAGTTCAACCCTGACCCCTTGAAGCGCTCAGCCTCGCCGGAGCTTGTCCTCGTAGGCTCGCTTCCCCCGATGCGCGTTGTACGCCCGCTGCGCGACGTACTTTGCATCCGCCGCGTCGAACGACTCCTCCTCGAGCCGCAGCGCCATCGCCTCGAGGTCGCCGAGCTGCTCGCCGAGGAGCGACGATTCCGCCGGTGCGCAGGCGCGCAGCTCCGTGGCCATCGCGCGCAGCACGTGGCTCGCGCCGTCCATGTCGCCCCCCTCGCGCCGGCGCAGCGATTCGTCGCGGGCGCGGGCGGTCTTCGCGAGGAGCAGCTCCTCCTGCACCACGGGATCGCGATGCCCGCTCGCGGAGAGCGGCGAGCGGATCGGCACCGTCACCACCTGGTGCGTGACCCCGCCGTCGGCGGTGAGGACGTCGGCGGCGATGCGCAGCGACGCGATGTCGGCGTCGGCCGTGTCGCCTGACGTCGGGACCAGAAACTCGACGATCAGCGACTTCGGCTCGCGAGCGTAGATGTCGCCGAGCTCGACGCGCCGGCCGTGCGGCACCGGCGTCGATGGATAGTCGTGCCAGATCGTCGTGAGCTGCACGGCTTCCGACGGCTGGATCTCGATCGCCACGTTCTGCGCCGCGAGGGAGAGCAACCCCTCGATCTCCTCCTCGAAGACACCGGGCGCCTGGTCGGGGCGCTCGATGTAGTACGTGTTCCCTCCCCCGGCATCGGCCATCGCGCGCAGCAGCGCTTCGTCGTAGTCGGCGCCGAAGCCGACGGTGCTCGTCGTCACCCCCGTCCGCGCGGCGGTCGCCGCGAGTCCGGTGAGCTTCTGCGGATCGGTGATCCCCATGTTCGCCTGCCCGTCGGTGAGGAGGAGGACGCGGTTCATCCCGCGCTTGTCCCCGCGCGAGTGCGCCGCGACAAGTTCGCGCCCGCGCAGCCATCCGCCGCTCAGGTTCGTCGAGCCGCCGGGCTCGATCTGCTGGATGAGGTGCGCGACCGCCGCGCGCGGGGTGTGCTCGTCGGCAACGGTGTGGACGTCGCCGTCGTAGACGACGATGCTCACCTGGTCCTCGGGCGCGAGCCGCCTGACGAGGAAGGCCGCCGCATCGCGCGCGGCGGCGAGCTTCGCGCCATGCATCGATCCCGAGCGGTCGAGCACGAGCGAGAGATTGAGCGGAGTCCGCACGCCGGTCGCCGCCGGCGCCTGGCCTTCGAGCCTGATCAACGCACGGACGGCGTAGCCGTGCTGGGTGGTGACGAACTCGTAGTCGAGCAGCAGCTGGTGTTTCATCGGGCACTCGTGGCTGGAGGTGCATCCAGTGTACGAGGGGGGTCTGACAGCGACGCGCCCCTGTCAGTGGCACCCGGTATCATCGGGGCGAGACGAGTACGATCACCAGCACGCTCACCAGCATCACGGAGAATGAATGCCGAAGTATCCACGTCCCGACCGCTCCACATTCGAGCCGAACTTCCGGAGGTCTGACGAGCAACCTGCCCTCGACATCGGCTGGG
>DASZNJ010000149.1:0-13047 GCA_035551575.1 Gemmatimonadaceae bacterium | reverse complement strand
CGCAGCGGCCGGAGCGCGAGCCGGCGCGGCGCCGGTCGCCTCGCCCGCCGGGGATGCGGAAGCCGGAGGGGCGGCGTTGTCGTCAGGGGCCGCGCACGCCCCGCCCACCAGCAGCAGGGCGGCGCTCCACGGGAGAAGATTCGCAAGCGTCATCTGTGTCAGAGCTCCACGTTGAAGAGCTGGCCGAAGCCAGCGAAGAAGTTCGAGAGCATGGCGAAGCGGCCGCTCAGCAGCAGGAGGCCGACCACGACGAGCAGGATCCCCGATCCGACCTCGATCGGGCGGATCCAGCGCGCGATGCGCCGGGCGCCGGCGAGGTACCAGTTGAGCCCGACCGCGGCGATCCAGAAGGGGAGGCCGAGTCCGAGCGCGTAGGCGCCGAGCAGAAGCATGCCGCGCAGCATCGACTCGTGCGTCCCTGCGTACAGCAGGATCGACGCGAGCACTGGTCCGACGCAGGGCGTCCAGCCAGCGCCGAACGCGACTCCGACGAGCACGGACCCGAACATCCCGGCGGGCTTCGCCGCGAGATGCACGCGCCGGTCGCGCATCAGCGCGGGGAGGCGGATGACGCCGAGCATCCAGAGGCCGAAGAGCGCGATCACCACGCCACCCACCTGCTGGACGAGCGGGAGCGACCGGCGCAGCACCGCGCCTAACGTTGTCGCCGTCGCGCCGAGGGCGATGAAGACGAGGGCGAATCCGAACACGAACAGGCTCGCGTGCAGCGCGGCGCGTCGCCGTGCAGAAGCGCGGCCGGCGAGCGTGAGCTCGTCGAGCGTCATCCCGGTGACGAAGGTGACGTAGCTCGGGACCAGTGGCAGCACGCACGGCGAGAGGAACGAGACGAGCCCTGCCAGGAAGGCGAGGCCGAGCGAGACGGAGTCGGCACTCATCGCTCGCCTCGCGTCCCGCCGGGGGCGGCACGACGCGGCTCATCGATCAGCCGGCGCACAGCCTGGTCGAGGGTCACCGACGCGAAGATCCCGCTCACCTCGTGGCGAATGCGGCCATCGCGGTCGATGAGGAACGAGGTTGGGAGGAAGCGGACCCCGCCGAAGTCGCGGACCATCGACGGCGTCGCCATGGCGACGGGGTATGTGATCCGGCGGTCATCGAGAAACCGGCGGACGGCATCGGCTCCGCCGGCGTCCATCGCGACGCCGAGCACGACGAAGTCTTCATCCTTGAACTTCTCATACGCGCGCTGGAACCCCGGCATCTCGACGCGGCAGGGTGGGCACCAGGTTGCCCAGAAGTTGACGAGTACCACCTTGCCACGGAGCTGCTGGTCGGAGACGGCCGTGCCGTCGAGGGTGGTGAGCTGGAAGGGAGGGGAGGCGGTGCTGGCGGCGGTGACGCCGATCGCGGCCGCGACCTGCGGCCAGATGCGCCACCCGATGAAGCCGAAGACCGCTGCCCAGAGCAGTGTTTCCCATCGCCGACGCGCGAAGCGCCGAAGCATATTGATCATCGCGATCCGAGTTGATGTCCGTTGGCCACGGCGACCGTTTGGACGGACTCGCGCCGTGGCAGGAAGCATGCGCCGTTATCGCGCGGCGCGCCGCAGCACTCTCCACGCCGGGCGGGGAGCGTGCTGCCCGGTCAGCTCGATCGTGGGGGCGGGAGGGGAACGGCTCGCGCGACGCTGGTGAGGACAAGCGTTGGCGCGGGGAGGGAATCGGCGCCCGAAGCCGCGGCCGCAGCGCTCGCCGCTCGGGCGACGGGGAGCGCAACGCTCGCGCCGCAGGACGCCGCAGCGGGCAGGGGGAGCGACGAGCTCCTCTCTCCGGGCGCTCGAGGCTGCTCCGATGAGCTGCGAGTCTCCTGGCGGAACGCGGAGCTGTGAGTGCCAGGGGCAGCAGCACGCGCTGTCGCCGCGCATTGGCCCGTCGCGGGCCGGAGCAGCCCGGTCTGGACGCCCGCGAACGCAAGGAGCGCGAACAACCAGCGCGCGAGCGGCCGCCTCGACCAGCGCCCGATCAGCCACTCGATGGCCGTTACGCGCTGCATCACCTACGCGGTCGCCCCGGTTCGCGGCATGGAGCTCACGGAAACCTCCGATCGGGAGTAAGTATTACTGAGTAGTAGTATAGTTGAGCGCGTCTGACGATGCAACCCGGATGCCGGGCGCGTCGGGCGTCAGCGGACAGCGGGGAGGTTCGCGGAGACTTATCGTCGCGGTGGACCCCGGCTCGCGCCGGCACACTCTGAATCCAGCGGAGGCTTTCCATGACCGCCAACTCTTCGCGTCCGCCGATGGTCATCACGCACGAAGGCGGAATGAAGTTCGCCGCGCAGGTGCGCTCGCATCGCATCGTCGTCGACCAGCCCGAGCGTGCGGGAGGCGGCGACAGCGGGCCGATGCCGATCGAGCTGCTCGGCGTCTCGCTCGGCACCTGCGTCGCGCTTTACGTGCAGCAGTTCTGCCAGAGCCGCGACATTCCCTGCGAGGGGATGCGCGTCGAGGTGCAGCAGCACGGCGCCGCCAACCCGAACCGGATCGGGGAGTTCGTGCTGCGCATCGTGCTGCCGGTGGAGCTGCCCGAGCACCAGGAAGAGATGCTCGAGCGGGTCGCGGCCAGCTGCCCCGCGCACCACACCCTCGCGCAGGGCGCGAGGGTGACGGTGCACGTCGAGATGGGCGAACGGATCGTCTGCTAGCCTGACAGCCGACTGGTGCCGGCGCGCCGTTCGGTCGGCACCAGGGTCACGACGGCGAACAACACCGCGGCGAGGGCGAGCGCGACGAGCACGGCCGGCATGTGCAGCACGGTCGCGAGGGTGATCTTTCCGTAGTCGAGGGGCTTGATGAGCGACCCCTGGATCAGCGTGTACACGAGCGTGAAGACGAGCGCACCGGTGATCCCGCCGAGGAGCGCGGCGAAAGCATCACGCCGGCCCTCGCCCATCCCCACGACGCACGTTCCCGGACAGTAGCCGCCGATCGCGAAGCCGGTTCCGAAGATGAGCCCTCCGACGACGACGCCGACGACGTAGGTCGGCTTGACGTCGAAGTGCATCGGCATCCAGAGACTCATCACGAAGACCACCACCGTCCCGACCGCGATCGTGGTCGCCATGAACTTGATGATCGAGAGGTTCTCGAGTCGCAGGCTCGAGAGGATCATGCGCGGGCTCGACGCGCCGACACGCTGGATGAGCGCACCCATGGCGATGCCGACGAGGAGCGCGTAGAGGAGCGTCATCTCAATACCCTCGCTTGAGGAGGCGGGCGGTGAGCATTCCGCTGCCGAAGACAGCAGCTCCGAAGAGCAGGCTGCTCACGGCGAGCTGTGTGATCCCGGAGATGATGTGGCCACTGGTGCAGCCACCGGCGAGGCGCGCGCCGAAGATGATGAGGACGCCGCCGGCGAACGCGTCGGCGTAGCGGCGCGCCGGTGTCGTCTCGCGCGCGTGGACGGTCTCGATCGCCGGCCCGCGCGAGCGGCCGAGCCATGCGGAGAGGAAGCCGCCGATCAGGAGCCCGACGACGAGCATCGTCTCCGTCGTCACGAGGCTTCCCATCTTCACCAGGTACGGGTTTGCGGCCGCGTATTCGGGGGAGAGGCGGCGGAACACGGCGCCGACGAATCGCGGATAGGTGCCGGAAACGCCGATCGGGCCGTAGAGCGCGATCGCCGCGGCGCTGACGAGGCCGAAGGCGATCCCGAGCTTTGCCCAGGGGGGGAGGGCAGTCGCGACCCGCCGCGCCGGGACGGGCGTGGCGAGGGTGGCATTGGTCATGAGACGCTCCGTCGATGGTGGAGTATATGACTATACGGCAGTATACACGCGGCGCAAGGGGACCCGCCTCCGCAGGGAACGGGTCGGCGGGGGAGTCCGCCGGGACTGGTTCGCCTGCGATTCTCGCTCACGCGGGTTACGGACGGGCAGGGCGCGGAGCTAACGTACAGAGATTCCCTGAGGAGCCCACCTCACTCGTCCGATGAACGCCCCGCCAGATTCCTCGCGCGACAATCGCACGCCGATGGCCATCCCTGTCGTTCCGCCGGCGCCGCCGGCCGGGGACGTCGCGGAGGAGGCTGGCAGCGAAGCCGCCCGCGGGAATCGCAACGACGAGATGCACGGCCTCTACCGGCTGCTCGTCGACAGCGTCCGCGACTACGCGATCTTCGCCCTCGACGCGACCGGTCACGTCCTGAGCTGGAACGCGGGGGCCCAGCGCTTCAAGGGCTACCGGGCGGACGAGATCATCGGAAGGCACTTCTCGGTCTTTTACCCACCCGAGGACCAGTGGAAGCCGCCGATGGAGCTCGAGGTCGCGACGGCGACCGGGCGCTTCGAGGAAGAGGGGTGGCGCGTTCGCAAGGACGGGTCGCGCTTCTGGGCGAGCGTCGTCATCACGGCGCTCCGCGACGAGCGCGGGACGCTGGTCGGGTTCGCCAAGGTCACCCGCGACCTCACCGAGCGGAAGATCGCCGAGCAGCAGCGGCTCGAGGACGCGCGCCGCGTCGCGATCTCGGAGGAGGCGAACCGCGCCAAGGCCGGCTTCCTCGCTGCGATGAGCCACGAACTGCGGACTCCGCTCAACGCGATCGCCGGTTATACCGACCTTCTCCTCACCGGTGTCGGCGGCCCGGTGTCAGAGCAGCACCGCGACTACCTCGATCGGATTCGCGGCAGCCAGCAGCACCTGCTCTCGATCATCAACGACATCCTGAACTTCTCGCGCATCGAAGCCGGGCAGCTCGAGTATCGTGTCGAACCGGTCTCGCTGCGCGGCGTGATCAATGCCGTCGTCCCCATGATCGAGCCACAGGCGCTCGCGAAGTCGATCGCCATCGAGCGGCACGATGGAGCCGATGCCGTCGCCTCGGCTGACCACGCGAAGGTGGAGCAGATCCTGCTGAATCTTCTCTCGAACGCGGTGAAGTTCACGCCCGCTGGTGGGCACATCGACGTCGGCTGCGCCTCGCGGGATGGGCGGGTGACCCTGAGCGTGACCGACAACGGGGTCGGGATCGCCGCCGAGGACCTGGGGGCGATATTCCAGCCATTCGTGCAGGTGGGACGCTCGCTGACCAGCCCGCACGAGGGCACCGGGCTGGGACTCGCGATCAGCAGCGACCTGGCGGCGGGGATGGGGGGCCGGCTCGATGTCGAGAGCACGGTCGGGAAAGGCTCGGTGTTCACGCTCACGCTCCCCGGCGGGGAGGCCGCCTCGGCCTGACCCCTGCCTGGCGAGCCAGGAGGACGCGATGGCGGTACGCGAGTTTACGGACCGCGACGGACGGCGCTGGCGCGCCTGGGACGTCACCCCCGAGTCGGTCGAGCCGCTGACGAGGGCGGAGGACTACCTCGCGGACTGTTTTCGTGACGGGTGGGTGGTTTTCGAAACGCTCGACGGGAGCGACAAGCGCCGCCTCTGCCCACCCCCGTACGCGTGGGAGCATCGCAGCGACGCGAATCTCGAGGATCTCCTCGACCGCGCCGAGATCCTCCGGCCGAGGGGGCAGGTGCGCGTCCGCGGCAACGAGATCATCCCCGCCGACCTGCCGCCGAGCGTGCCCGCGGAAGTCGCCGCCGACATCCCGCGTGACATCGAGGGCGACATCGACATGCGCTATCTCGGCGTCGTGCGCAGCTTCCGCTACCCCGGGGGCGAAGTGTGGCGCGCCTCGGTCGTCGAGGAGAATGCGGATGCGCCCCTGGTGCTGCGCTTCTCGTCGGAGTCGCACACCATCGACCTCACCGACTGGCCGGACGACTGGGCGGACATGACCAACGCACAACTCGTCGCGCTGATGACGAGGGGGCGTTCGCCGTTCGAGCGGCGGCACCGCGAGCGGCCGCCCGCGGACCCTGACGATCCCCGAGGCGACCGCGGCGCGCGCTGACGGCGGGGGCTCCGCCGCCATGGCGTGTAGGCTTTCTCCGCGGTGACGGTAGGGGTTTTCCGCGTTGCGGCCAACGCTGCCATCCCGCTAACGTTGCCTCGGGCGCACCGCGCGCGTCGCGGTCGCCGTTGGCCTTAATGACCTGCGACGAGGCTCGATGCGCATCGCCATTCCACGTGAGATCGCCCCCGGAGAGCGGCGAGTCGCGCTGACGCCGGACATGGCGGCGCGATTGATCAAGGGCGGACATTCGGTCGCCGTGCAGTCCGGCGCCGGCGAAGGTGCCGGCTTTCCCGACAGCGACTATCAATCGGCGGGAGCAACGCTCGTTCCGGCTCCGGCCGCGCTGTACGCCGGCGCGGATGCCGTGCTCAAGGTGCACCGGCCGACGAGCGGCGCCTCGAACGGCGCGCATGAAGCGACGCTCCTCAACAAGGGGTGCGTCCTCATCTCCTTCTTCCGTCCGGCGAGCGACCGCGCGCTCCTCGAGCAGCTGGCGGACCGCGAGGTGACCGCGTTCTCCATGGAGCTCGTGCCGCGCATCAGCCGCGCGCAGTCGATGGACGCCCTCTCGTCACAGGCGACGGTCGCCGGCTACAAGGCGGTGCTGATGGCGGCCAACACGCTTCCAAAATTCTTCCCGATGCTGATGACCGCCGCCGGGACGATCCGTCCGGCGACCGTGCTCGTCATCGGCGCCGGCGTCGCCGGGCTCCAGGCGATCGCCACGGCCCGACGGTTAGGCGCCGTCGTCGAGGCGTTCGACACGCGTCCGGCGGTGAAGGAGCAGGTGCAGAGCCTCGGCGCGAAGTTCGTCTCGATCGAGCTCGAGACCCACGACGCCGAAGACGCGGGCGGCTACGCGAAGGCGTTGTCCGACGATCACCTCCAGCGGGAACAGGCGCTGATCGCGAAGCACGTCGCCGGCGCGGACGTGGTGATCACCACCGCGCAGGTCCCCGGACGTCCCGCGCCGCGGCTGATCACGGCGGCGATGGCCGGGGCGATGCGCCCCGGCTCCGTGATCGTCGATCTCGCTGCCGAGAGCGGCGGGAACTGCGAAGCGAGCCTGCCGGGGCGCAGCGTGGCGGTGAACGGCGTCACCGTGCTCGCGCCGCTCAACGTCCCGAGCGAGCTCGCCTTCCACGCCAGCCAGATGTACGCGCGGAACGTGACCGCCCTCCTCGAGTTGCTCGCGCCGAAGGGAACGCTCAACGTGGACATGAACGACGAGATCATCCGCGGCGCCTGCATCACCCACGGCGGCCGCGTCCTCCATCCGCCCGCGCCGGTGATGGCGGGGACGTGAGCTTCCGCGAGGACCAGCCGCGGCGACCGGCAGGCAGGGCCCGGGGCTTGACTCTGCGTTCGCAGCCCGTATAATGGCGGTCATGTCGCGCTCCACGCTTCTCCTCCTTACCGGCGCCCTCGGCCAAGAGCTCATTGGTCGCGGGCTTTCGTGTTCGGGAGGATTTACCGAGTAGCGCGACCTGCTGTCGCGAACGGCCCCTCCCGCGTGATCGTGGGAGGGGCCGTTCTGTTTGATGGCATCTGTCCGGCACGCGGTGGGAGCGCGCTCGCGGCGAGACTGCGCTCATCGGAGCTTGTCCGCCACCTCCACCGCATCGGCACAATGTCCGTTCAGCAGCCGCATCGGGCGCCGCCCGAGCACGTTCGCATCTTCGACACCACGCTCCGTGACGGCGAGCAGTCGCCGGGATGCACGATGTCGCTCGTCGAGAAGCTCGAGGTCGCGCGCCAGCTCGCGCGTCTCGGCGTCGACGTCATCGAGGCGGGGTTTCCCGCCGCATCGCCCGGCGACGCCGCGGCCGTGCACCGCGTCGCGGGGGAGTTCAGCGCGGCGGGAAGCCCGGTGATCTGCGGGCTCGCGCGCGCGACCGCGAGCGACGTCGAGACCTGCCTCGCGTCGGTCGCGCCGGCGGCGCGTCCGCGGGTCCACGTCTTCCTCGCGACGTCGAACATCCACCTCGAGCACAAGCTCCGCTGCTCGCGCGATGAGCTCGTGTCGCGCGCCCGCGACGCGGTCGCGCTCGCGCGCTCGGGCACCACGGACGTCGAGTTCTCCCCCGAGGACGCGACGCGCTCCGATGAGTCGTTCCTGCTCGAAGTGCTGGCGGCGGTGATCGAGGCCGGTGCGACCACGCTCAACATCGCCGACACCGTCGGCTACAGCACGCCTACAGAATACGCCGCGCTCATCGCGAAGGTGTGCGCGCTGGCAGCATGTCACGACGGAGTGATCGTGTCGACGCATTGCCACGACGATCTCGGACTCGCGGTCGCCAACTCGCTGGCCGGCGTGGGCGCGGGTGCGCGCCAGGTGGAGTGCACGGTGAACGGCATCGGCGAGCGCGCGGGCAACGCCTCGCTCGAGGAGGTGGTCATGGCGCTTCACACGCGTGCCGACCACTTCGGCGTCATCACGCACGTCGACACCCGCGAGCTCATGCGAAGCTCGCGCGTCGTTTCGTCGTGCACGGGCTCCCATGTCGCGCCGAACAAGGCGATCGTCGGCGCGAACGCGTTCGCGCACGAGGCGGGAATCCACCAGGACGGCATGCTCAAGCACGCCTCGACGTACCAGATCATCACCCCCGAGACCGTCGGCGCCGACGGCAGCCAGCTCGTGCTCGGCAAGCATTCGGGGCGGAACGCGCTCCGGACGCGGCTCCGCGCGATGGGCCATGAGCTCGACGACGAGCGGTTCCTCGAGGTGTTCACCCGCTTCAAGCAGCTCGCCGACCGGAAGAAGGTCGTCAACGCACGCGACCTCGCCGTCCTCGCCACCGGCGCGCAGGGGCACGCCCCCGCCGGGTGGACGCTGGAGCAGCTGCAGGTTACCTGCGGCACGCATCTCATCCCGACCGCGACCGTGCAGCTGCGCACCCCCGACGGCGCGACGCGGGTGGCGTCGTCGACCGGCAGCGGCCCCATCGACGCCAGTTGCCGTGCGGTCGACATGGTGATCGGCGACGTCGCCGAGCTGCAGGGGTTCACCGTCCGCAACGTCAGCGAGGGTCACGAAGCGTTGGGCGAGGTGATGGTGAGGATCAAGGACTTCCAGACGGGAGAGACGCACGTCGGGCACGGCGCGCACACCGACGTGGTCACCGCGTCGGCGGAGGCGTATGTCGACGCGCTCAACACCCTGGCCCACGCGCGGCGCGACGACGTCCGCCGCGACACGCCCGTCGCGGCGGGGGCGTCTTCCGACCGTTATGACTTCGCCGCGCCGGCGCCGGCCGAGGTGTCCGCATGACGACGCGACCGCGCACGCTGTTCGAGAAGCTCTGGGACCGCCACGTCGTCCGAGCGCAGACGCCGGCGACGCCGGCGGTGCTCTACGTCGACCTTCACCTCGTCCACGAGGTGACGTCGGCGCAGGCGTTCACCGAGCTCCGGCAGCGCGGACTCCGCGCCCGCGCCCCGCACCGCACCGTCGCGACGATGGATCACTCGACGCCGACCACCCGCGGCGGCTTCGCCGCGCTGCCGATCCGCGACGCCGGCACGAACGCGCGGTTCGCGCAGGTCGAGCAGCTCGCGCGCAACTGCGAGGAGTTCGGCATCCCGCTGCTCGCGCTCGGCGACGACCGCCAGGGGATCGTCCACGTCATCGGTCCGGAGCTGGGGCTCACCCAGCCGGGGATGACGATCGTCTGCGGCGACAGCCATACCAGCACCCACGGCGCGTTCGGCGCGCTCGCGTTCGGCATCGGGACGTCGCAGGTCGCGCACGTGCTCGCGTCGCAGTGCGTGCTGCAGACGAAGCCGAAGACGCTCGAGGTGCGGGTCGAGGGAAGGCTGTCGCGCGGCGTGACGGCGAAGGACGTGATCCTCGCCGTCTGCGCACGGCTCGGCGTCGGCGGCGCGACCGGGCACGTCATCGAGTACCGGGGCGACGCGATCCGGGCGCTCTCGATGGAGGAGCGGATGACCGTCTGCAACATGTCCATCGAGGCGGGGGCCCGCGCCGGCATGATCGCCCCCGACGAGACGACCTTCGCCTACCTGCGCGATCGCCCGCAGGCGCCGCGCGGCGCCGCCTGGGACGCAGCGGTGAGCGACTGGCGCACGCTCGCCACCGACGACGGCGCGCGCTTCGACCGCTCGGTGGTGCTCGATGGCTCGACTCTCGCGCCGATGATCACCTACGGCACCAATCCGGGGATGGGAATGGCGATCACCGACGCGATCCCGCACCCCGACCGCCTCGACGATCGGAGTGAACGCGAGAACGCCGAGCGCGCGCTGCGCTACATGGGGCTCACGGCGGGCGAGGCGCTCACCGGCACGCCGGTGAACGTCGTCTTCGTCGGCAGCTGCACCAACTCCCGGATCTCCGACCTCCGCGCGGCCGCCGCAATGCTTCGCGGCCATCGGGTGGCGAGCGGCGTCCGGACGCTGGTCGTGCCCGGGTCGCAGCAGGTGAAGCGTCAGGCGGAGCTCGAGGGGCTCGACAGGATCTTCATCGACGCCGGCGCCGAATGGCGCGAGTCGGGATGCTCGATGTGCATCGCGATGAACGGCGACCAGCTGCGCCCGGGCGAGCTCGCTGTCTCGACGAGCAACCGCAACTTCGAGGGGCGGCAGGGGAGCGGCGGCCGCACTCTCCTCGCCAGCCCGCTCACCGCGGCGGCGGCGGCGCTGACCGGGGTGATCACCGATCCACGCACCCTGCTCGATGGAGCTGTCGCATGAGCGGCACGAAATGGAAGTTCGACGCACGCTACGTCACGCTGCCGCGGGAGAACGTCGACACCGACCAGATCATCCCCGCGCGCTACCTGACGACCACGAACCGCGCCGGGCTCGGCCCGCACGCGTTTCACGACTGGAGATACCTGCCTGACGGCGCCCCCAACCCGGAGTTCGTGCTCAATCGCGACAGCGCGGCCGGCGCGGAGGTGCTCGTCGCCGGCCAGAACTTCGGCTGCGGGTCGTCGCGCGAGCACGCCGTCTGGGCGCTGGCGGGCGCGGGGTTCCGCGCGATCATCAGCAGCGAGTTCGCCGACATCTTCCGCGGCAACGCGCTCGTCAACGGCCTCCTCCCGATCGAGGTCAGCGCCGAGGTGCTCTCGGGGCTGATGCAGGTCCCGACCGCGAGCGCGCGGGTCGGCATCGATCTCGAAGCGCAGACGCTGACGCTGCCTGACGGCGCCGCGCTGCACTTCGACGTCCCCGAGTTCTCGCGCTACTGCCTCCTCCACGACACCGACGAGATGTCCTTCCTGCTCGCCGCCGCCGCCGACATCACGTCGTGGGAGCGCACGCATCCCCCGACGATCGACACCACCCGCCTGCTGACGACAGCATGAGCACGAACAGCAGCCGGGATTTCACCGTCGTGCTTCTCCCCGGCGACGGGATCGGCCCCGAGGTGGTAGCCCAGGCGCGACGCGTGCTCGCCGCGAGCGCCGCCGAGTCGGGGGCGAGCATCACCTTCCGCGAAGAGCTCATCGGCGGCGCGGCGATCGACGCGACCGGTACGGCGCTGCCCGACCGCACCACCGCCGCCTGCCTCGCGGCCGACGCCGTGCTCCTCGGCGCCGTCGGCGGCCCGAAGTGGGATGATCCGTCGGCGCGCGTGCGGCCGGAGCAGGGGCTCCTTGCAATCCGCCGCGCCCTCGGCCTGTACGCCAACCTCCGTCCCGTCCGCCCGCATCCCTCGCTCGTCGATGCGTCGCCGCTGCGCGCCGAGCGGCTGGCGGGGGTGGACCTGATGGTGGTGCGGGAGCTCACCGGCGGGATCTATTTCGGCGACAAGGGCGTCGAGGCGCTGCCTGACGGCAGCGAGCGCGCCCACGACCTGTGCAGCTACGACACGGCCGAGATCGAGCGCATCGTGCGCGTCGGCGCCGAGCTCGCGCGCCAGCGCCGCGGCCGGCTGACGTCGGTCGACAAGGCGAACGTGCTGGAGACCTCGCGGCTCTGGCGCCGGGTCGCGACCCGCGTCGTCGCCGCCGAGTTTCCCGACGTCGCGCTCGACCACCAGCTCGTCGACTCCTGCGCGATGCAGCTGGTGACGAACCCGTCGCGCTTCGACGTCATCGTCACGGAAAACATGTTCGGCGACATCCTCACCGACGAGGCGGCGGTGCTGACCGGCTCGATCGGCGTCCTCCCGTCGGCATCGTTAGGCGCGCCGCGCGCCGGGACGAGGATGGGGCTCTACGAGCCGATCCACGGCTCGGCGCCGGACATCGCCGGCCGGGGCATCGCCAACCCGGTTGGTACCATCCTCAGCGCCGCGCTCCTGCTCCGGTACTCGCTCGGCCTCGAGGCCGCGGCGCGCGCGGTCGAGCACGCGGTCTGGGGGGCCGTCAGCAGCGGGGCACGGACCCCCGACCTTGGCGGACGGGCGAGCACCACCGAGGTCGCCGACGCCGTCCTCGAACTGCTCGAGTCGACCGTCAGGCAGCCAGCCGCGCGCTGACCGCCTGACCGTCAGGCAGCCAGCCGGACGCTGACTGCCTGACGGCGCGGCGTCACACGTACGTCAGCCAGCCACGCGTGTCCTCGCGCTCCCCGCGCACCGTGGCGAAGAATGCGCGTTGCAGCGTCGCGGTCACCGGCCCGCGCTTGCCGCTCCCGACCACCAGGCCATCCACCGACCGAACCGGCGTGACCTCGGCCGCGGTGCCGGTGAAGAACACCTCGTCCGCGGCGTAGAGCGCCTCACGGGGAATGCGCTCCTCGCGGACGGCGAGCCCTGCCTCGCGGGCCAGGGTCATGATCGTGTCACGCGTGATGCCGGGGAGGATCGACGACGCGGCCGGCGGCGTGATCACTGTCCGGTCGCGGACGATGAAGATGTTCTCCCCCGATCCTTCGCTCACCGTGCCGCTGCTGTCGAGCGCGATCCCCTCGGCATAGCCGAGTCGCTCGGCCTCCATCGCGATCAACTGGCTCGAGACGTAGTTCCCCCCGGCCTTCGCGCCCGTCGGAACGGTGTTCGGCGCCGGCCGCGTCCACGACGAGATCCCGACATCGACGCCCCGCTCGAGCGCCTCGTCGCCGAGGTAGGTGCCCCACGGCAGCGCTGCCACCATCACCTCCACCGGGTGTCGGACAGCGCTGAGCGAGAGCCCACCCACGCCTCGCCACGCCAGCGGGCGCAGGTACGCGCTGCGCAACCCGTTCTCCTGCACCGCGGCGCGGCAGG
>DASZNJ010000148.1:0-4066 GCA_035551575.1 Gemmatimonadaceae bacterium | reverse complement strand
CCGCGGACGCGCGCCGCCCGCGCCGGGCGGAGGTCGGCGTCGATCTGGACGAGGGTGGTCGCGGGATCGATGGCGACCGCGGTTGCGGCGACATCGTGTGCGCGCGCGAGGTGGTAGGAGCGCCCGCCGAGGTTGAGCCCGCGCCTGATGTTGCCGAGGAAGTCGCGGCGCGGCTCCCAGACCACGCGGTCGGCGAGGCGGCGCTTCACCTGCAGGCACTCCTCGCGGCGCATCCAGTCGTCGAGCCGCGTGAGGAGCTGCTCACGCGTGCCGCGGACGACACGGCGCGCGGAGACGGTGCGCGGGCCGACCCACCGGTCGGTGAACCCCGGCTCCTCGGGGAGCGCGGGTCGCGTGCGCTCCTCGGCGATCGCCTGGCGGAGATGCTGCGGGGTGAGCCCGACCTCCTGGCCGAGGGCGATGAGCTGCTCCTCGGTCATCTGCTCGGCAGGATCGGCGGCGCTGACCTGGAGCTCGCCGGCGCGCTTGAGGATCCGGTCGAGCGCATCGCGATCGAGTGACTGGCGCAGCGGGACGGCCGACTGCCCTGGGGCAGCCGGCTCGCCCGGGTGCCGCGCGGGCGGGAGCGGCGGGGTCGGCGGGGTCGCGTCAGCCATGGCGGTGCCTAACGGTCGGCGCAGGTCCCGGCGTCAGATTCCGGCGTAGACGCTGGCGATCTGGCTCGAGATCGCGTCGCGCACGCGGGCATCGAGCGGGAACGCCGCCGCCAGCGCGGCCTGCGGATCGCCCGAGGTGGCAGGAACGCCCGCTGCCCTGAGGTAGTAGCGCGCGTAGCCGTCGGCCAGCTCGGGGGCGGCGCGCTGGAGGAGCATCGCCCCCCCGCGCACCGCGGCGGCGCTCGCCATCCGGTCAGCCACTCCCTCGCGCCGCTCGGCGGGGGTGATGTTGTCGGCGATCACCGTCCCGGCGAGCGCGCCGATCGCCTCGTGCGTGAAGACGTAGATCGCGTCGATCGCCTGTGCCGGCGTGTCGGGGAAGGTGAGCGCGATCAGGTTCTCGCGCTTTCCCCCGCTGATCGTGCGCCCCTCGCCGTCGAGCGGCAGCGACAGGATGAAGTCACCCGTCTCCTGCTGCGTCCGGCTCAGGTACGTCTGCAGCTTCGGGCGATAGGTCTTCTGCCAGAGCGAATCGACGGCGGCGAGGACGGGACCGCGGCGCCGCTGCTCGTTGACCCAGTACTCGTGGTAGAACTTGTCGCGCTCGTCGGCGAGCGACGTGGCGAAGAGCTCGAGCCAGTCGCGATCCGCCTGCGAGCTGAAGGATGCGGCGAAGAACGCGATCACCGCCTGCTGCTGCGGGTCGCGGGCGCGGCCGACGTCGCCCTGCGCCTGGAGGAAGAGGGCGATCCCCTTCTGCAGGTCGTCCCACGAGCCGAAGTAGAGGGCGACGAACTGCGCGCCGACGAGATTGCGGTTGACGGCGAAGCGGGTGACCAGCCTGTCGCGGTTCTGGTCGAGGAGCGTCGTCACCCCGCGGCGGTTCTTCTCGACGACCATCGCGTCGCGGTAGCCGCGCCGGAAGAATGGAACGCGCGTCGTGTCCTGCTGGAGCATCGCGAAGCCGTGCAGCCAGAGGTCGAGATGCTCGCGGGTCTTCACCGGCCACGGGGCGGTCGTGTTGGTGGTGACGCCGGACGGGTTCACCGGGGCGGGCGCCGGCGCCGGGGTCGCCGAGCCGCCGCAGGCGGCGAGCAGGGTGACGAGCGCGACAGTGGCCGCGGTCAGGGAAGCCTTCATCGAAGTGCTGTTCGATCGGTGCATGGATTCTCCCCGGTAGTTCTGCTCGACGTGACCGTCAGTCGAGACGCTCGATGATCACCGCCATCCCCTGCCCGCCGCCGACGCAGGCGGTGCCGAGACCATAACGCCTGCCCTCGCGGCGCAGGGCGTGGACGAGGTGCGCGGTGATCCGTGCACCAGACGCGCCAAGGGGATGGCCGATCGCGATCGCCCCGCCGGCGGTGTTCAGCTTCTCGCGGTCGATCTCGAGCACCCGCTCGACCGCGCAGACCTGGGGCGCGAACGCCTCGTTCACTTCAATGATATCGATCTGGGCGAGGGCGAGCCCGGCACGGTCGAGGGCGATGTTCGACGCCGGCACCGGGCCGATCCCCATCACGCTCGGATCGACACCGGAGACTCCCCAGGAGACGAGCCGCGCCAGCGGGCGGAGGCCGCGCTTCTTCGCGGCGTCGGCGCTGGCGATGACGAGCGCCGCCGCGCCGTCGGCGATTCCCGAGGCGTTGCCGGCGGTGACGACGCCATCCGGCTTGAACACCGGGCGCAGCCTGGCCAATCCCTCGGCGGTGGTGTCGGGGCGCATGTGCTCGTCGCGGCGGAACTCCTCGGTCGCCCTGGTCTTCGGGTTCCGGATCGGGACCGCGATGACTTCATCGTCGTAGGCGCCGGCGGCCCATGCATCGCGGGCCTTCTGCTGCGAGCGGAGGGCGAAGGCGTCGGCGGCGGCGCGATCGACTCCGCACTGGCCGGCGAGCTTCTCCGCGGTCTCGCCCATCTTCATGTTCGGGACGGTGTCGGTGAGGGCGCTCCAGAGGGTGTCCTCGAGCGGGGGTGCCCCGCCTAACGGTACGCCCCAGCGCAGCCCGCGGGCGACGTGCGGTGCCTGCGACATCGACTCGCCGCCGCCGACGAGGCAGAGCTCCGCCTCGCCGAGCATGATCTCCTGCGCCCCGCTGACGACCGCCTGGAATCCCGAGGCGCAGAGACGGTTCACGGTGAGGGCGGGGATCTCGTCCGCGCATCCCGACTTCAGGGCGACGTGGCGCGCGAAATAGGCGGCGTCGGTCGAGGTCTGGACGACGTTGCCGAACACCGCGTGCTGCATGTCCGGTCCCCCGACTCCCGCCCGTTCGAGCGCGGCCCTGGCCGCGAAGACGGTGAGGTCGATCGCCGAGATGTCCCTGAGCGCGCCGCCATAGGTGCCGAAGGGTGTCCGCACCGCGGAAAGGAAGACGATGTCGGTGTTCGAGCGCTGCGTTCCCATGAGTTCTCCGGGCTGCGTGCGGACGATCGCGTCTCGGCGCTCGCCGTCAGGTGCGTGCTGGTGCGGTCGTCGTCAGGGTGTGGACGACGTGTCGGCCGGGGGAGACGCGGGCGCCGTCGCGGGAAGGGCTGCTCGCGCGGCGGCCGAATCGCGCGCGATCGATCCGGGGTGCGACAGGGAGTAGACGTACACCGCGAGCCGGTGAATGGCTACCGAGTCGAGCTGGCTGCCGAATGCGGGCATCCGTGCGGCGCCGAGCTTCGGGACGGCGACGCCGTCGCGGATCACCGATTCGATCCCGGCCACCGAGCCGTCGCTGTCGATGCGAGCGCTGTCGGCGAGCGGCGGCCCGAGCTTTCCGTTCCCCTCGCCGCGCGGGCCGTGGCAGGAGAGGCAGCGTCCGCGCGAGTTCTGGTAGAGCGAGTCGCCGATCGCGCTGTCGACCGCGACCAGGAGCACCGGCATCGTGTCACGCGGCAGCTGCGCGGCGCTGTCGGGGTTCGCGCTGTCGTGCGGGACCGTCGCCGCCGAATCGCCGGCACGGCCGGCGCTGTCGGTGATCGGGGCGAAGGCGGTGTCGGCGGTGCGGTCGGCGCGATCGCCGCCGGCACAGCCGGCGGCCAACGCCGCCGCCAGCACGATCGACGCGCCGGCGAGCGCCGCCAGCAGGGGACGGCGTGCCGTCCTGCCTGACGGTCCGCGCATCAGGCGCCCGAGACGCCGCGGCCGCAGGTCGTGCAGAACTTCCAGCCGACCTCGAGCTCCGTGTTGCAGGCCGGGCAGTGCTGCACCGTCAGGTTCTGTCCGCAGTGCGGGCAGTAGGTCAGCCGCCGTCCGGCGGGGAGCTCGCCGCTGCAGTAGCGGCATCGCCCGCCTAACGCTTCGGCGGTCGTCGAGCGGGGAGGTGCGCTCATCGTGTGTGGCTGGCTGGGATTCGTGACCGGCGCTCGCGCCGAGGGCGGCGCCGATGGGATGGCCGCCGGAGCCGGCGGCATCGGAGGCATCGGAGGCATCGGAGGCCGCGGCGCGGCGGCGGGCGGCG
>DASZNJ010000147.1:0-3193 GCA_035551575.1 Gemmatimonadaceae bacterium | reverse complement strand
CCCGCCAGCACGCCCCGCTTCAGCTCCGGCGCGAGCCCGGACTCGTCGCAGTAGGCGAACAGCGTCCCGACTTGGACGCCCGCCGCACCGGCGGCGCGCGCCGCGCGCACCGCGTCCGCCGATCCGGTGCCGCCGGCGAGCCAGAAGGGAAGCCCGAGATCGCGCATCTTCCCGAGGTCCACCGCGTCTCGTTCCCCATAGATCGGCTCCCCGTCCCCGGTGAACCGCGGGTCGCCGCGCGGCGGAGCGTTATGACCGCCGGCCGTCGGGCCCTCGACGACGAAGCCGTCGACACGCCCGGTCGCCTTTCGCGCGAGCGTCGCCGCCAGCGAGTTCGCCGAGATGATCGGGATGAAGCGCGGGCGCGTCAGCCGGGCAGCGGGCTGCCAGTGCTCGCGCGGGTCGAAATCGAGATGTTCGGCCACCGCTTCGGGCGGCCCGTCGACATCGAGCTTGATCCGCGCCGGCTCGTGCCTCGCGAGCGCGTCGAGCGCGCCGGGGATCTCGCGCGGGATCCCCGCCCCCATGAGGACGTAGTCCACCCCGGCGAGCATCGCGCCGTACAGCGACGCGAGGTTCGGCATCTGCACCTTCGTCAGCAGGTTGATGCCGACCACGCCTTCGTGACCCTCCTTCGCCAGCCAGACCTCGGCGAAGTTCGCCAGCATCGTCACCTGCTGGCGCCCCGCGCTCACCACCTGCTTGTACATCGGGAGCATCCTGTACGGAGCGCCCGCCCTGCGACCGTCGGGCAGGAAGTATCGGTGCAGCACCCGCTCGCTGACGCCCGGGATCGGGAACGCCGCCATTGCCCGC
Organism: Gemmatimonadaceae bacterium; assembly: GCA_035551575.1. Taxonomy (GTDB): domain Bacteria; phylum Gemmatimonadota; class Gemmatimonadetes; order Gemmatimonadales; family Gemmatimonadaceae; genus JABFXC01. The sequence continues at coordinate 2,377 of DASZNJ010000147.1, read as the reverse complement.
CGGAGGTGTCCGCCGGGGTCGCCGTCCTGGAGCCGCCGCACGAGGATGGTGTCGATCGCCGTTCCCGAGACGACGCCGAGCTGTCCCAGTCGCGAGACCGCGCGGGCCAGCGTCCAGTTGGAAACACCGATCCCCATTCCGCCCTGGATGATGGCCGGATGCGGGGCAGCGCCTGCGTTGCAGAGATTCAGGTCCATGACATCGAGATTAGGGGAAGCCGTGACCGGGCAGCGTGACTGTTGTCACGCCGTTCGATCGATCAGCGGGAGAGCAGGACGCCGCCGATCGCGGCGAGCGCGCCGAGCGCGAGCACGACGGCGTGGATCGCGTTGAACAGCCGCCCGCGCCAGAGCCCGACGCGCACCCGCGCCAACGCCGGAAGCGCGAACAGGAAGACGAGGATCAGCAGCGCGGCGACGAACATCTTCCAGGCGAACACTCGCCGCGAAAACTCGTCAGCCACGAACGGGCCGCCGAGCAATCCGCGCAGCCGGGCGTTCACCAGCCCGCTCGCGACGATCGCCGCCACCGACACGCCGACGACCCGGCGCAGCCGCGCCTTGATCGCGACGAGCAGCGCGTAGCGCGCCTGGCGTTCCAGCCCGGCCATCGCCATCGCCGGCCGGAGGATCAACAGGTAGTAGGCGACTGCGCCGAACCAGACGACGACGCCGGCGAGGTGCACCAGCACCGCGCCGCGGTGGACCCAGGCCAGCGTTGCCGGACTCAATGCTGTCGGGCGCTCACGCCGACGGCTCGCGCACCCGGCTGCCCGGAACCAGTCCGCACTCATCGTCGGTCAGGTAGCATCCGGGATCCTCCGCCCACGGGTCGCCGTGCACCTGGTCCGCCCGCACCCGGAAGCTCCCGCCGCACACGTCCTTCCACTGGCATCCGCCGCAGCGTCCCTTGAGGAGCGGGGCACGGTCGCGCAGCCCCGCCAGCAGCTCGTCCGACGTGTCCTGCCAGATCTCGCTGAACTTCCGCCGGCGCACGTTGCCTAACGTGTGGTGCATCCAGAACTGGTCGGGATGCACGTTGCCGAGGAAGTCGATGTCCGCGATCCCGACGCCGGAGCTGTGCAGCCCGCCGCCGTTCCACTTCAGCAGGTCGAGGACCTCCGCCGCCCGCGCCGGATCCTGCTCGCGCAGCTTCAGGTACAGGTACGGCCCGTCGGCGTGGTTGTCGACGGTGAAGATCTCCTTCCGGATGTTCCGGTCGGCGAAGTCCCGCGTGCGGCGGAGGATCGTGTCCACCGCCGCGCGCGCGTCGGCCGCGGTCAGCTCGTCGGCCGAGCTTCCGCGCCCGCTGTACACCAGGTGATAGAAGCAGGCGCGGTCGATCTCCTCCTCCTCGATGAAGTCGAAGATCCGGTCGAGGTCACGGGCATTGCGGCGCGTCAGCGTCATGCGCAGCCCGACCCGCTGCCCGACCGCCTTGCAGTTCCGGAAGCCGGCCATCGCCTTCGCGAACGCGCCCCTGTGGCCGCGGAACATGTCATTGGTCGCGCCGATCCCGTCGAGGGAGATCCCGACGTAGCTCACCTCGAGCCTCCGCAGCGTCGCCGCGACCTCGGGGGTGATCAGGGTGCCGTTCGTCGACAGCGTCACGCGGATTCCCCGCGCGCGCGCATACGCGATGAGCAGCGGCAGGTCGGGGCGCATCAGCGGCTCGCCCCCGGAGAGGAGGAGCACCGGGATCTCGAAGTCGGCGAGATCATCGATCAACGCTCTCCCCTCGGCGGTCGTCAGCTCACCGGCATAGACGCGATTTTCCGAGTCGGAGTAGCAGTGCACGCAGTGCAGGTTGCACTGGCGCCCGACGTTCCAGACCACGACCGGCCGCCGCGCACCCGCCGAGCGCGGCGGGGTCATCGTCACCACGTCGCTCGCGCGGACCCCCTCGAGGCGCTGCCGTCCGTAACGCAATCCGTCGGACGGGGTGTTCCGGTCGGCGTAGAGTGTCGTGATCCCGATCATGAGGCGCTCCGCGTCGTCGGCGTCGCCCGGCTCCGCTCAGTGAAACGGGCGAACCCCGGCGGCACGTACGCGCACAGCGGGTCCGCGGCGTGCGGATCGCCAGTGAGCGCGTACGCGCGCGACCGCGAGCCACCACACACCCACCGGTACTCGCAGGCCCCGCATTTCCCCTTGAGCAGGTCCGCGTTTCGCAGCGACTGGAACATCGGATCGTTGCGATAGACCTCGCCGAGATCGTGCGTGCGGACGTTGCCCGCGCTGACAGGCATGAAGCCGGAGGGAAAGATCTCGCCGCGATGGCTGACGAAGACGAACCCGTTGCCGTCGTTCACTCCACGCGCACGCCCGATGGTGTCGCTCGTGTCGGCGCCGCGGCCGGCGGCCGCCGCCATCCGGCG
>DASZNJ010000146.1:0-4875 GCA_035551575.1 Gemmatimonadaceae bacterium | reverse complement strand
TAGGCACCCGCCGGTTCTCACGCCACGGGGGAACGCCACCCCTCCACTGTCAGACCCTCCTCGTATCATCTGCTCGTAACGAAGCGATCGAGCTGCCACGAGGAGGTGTCCGGCATGAGCGTCCTGGTCGAAGCGCTGTCTCTCGTCGTCCGCCGCATCACCCTCGACATCTCCTATCCGGGTGGCGCGGACGCCTTCCTCGCGGCGATGTGCGTGGAGGATTGCCCAGCGCGGCGGCTGTGTTCCGACGACAAGCTGGTCAGCGTCAGCTTCTTCACCCCCGACGACGTCACCACCGTCGTCAACTCTCTCCGCGAGCTCGGCATCGTCGAGCTGGAGGGGAACAGCTTTCACGAGCTCGCGGTGATCGACCAGCGCGAGGGGCCGACGCTTCCGTGCGACTGGCTCGAGTGGCGACAGCACCGCGACGGCTTCACGTACGCGTGGCTCTCCGGCACGGAGCCCGGTGACATGGCGGCTCCCGCGGACTGGACCGCGGAACAGTCGCGCAGCCTGACGCGCAGCGACCGGCGCGCGGAGCCGGGGCGGATGCTGAAGCTGGCCGAGGAAGGCGAGATGGAGACGTGGCTCGACTTCCGGACGGGTGCGGTGACAACTGGGCTGAAGCGGCTCGCCGAGCGCTCGGGAGGCGGAAATCGGCGTGATGCAGGCGAACAGGAAATCGGGGAGGATGCGATGGCGAAGCGCGAGCCATGGGAGTCGAGCGATGAAGACGACGAAGACATCGGGGCTGAGGGACTGCTCGGCGTCGTGATGGCGATGCTGGTCGAGCGCGAGATCGACCACCGGATCGTCAGCGAGGATTCCGTCGGCGGCCGGATTCGTACCGACAAGGCGGCGTACGAGCTGTTCATCACGGTGGACGAGCCGCGCGCGTGCGTGTTCTGCTACCTGGTCTTCCCGACGCGTGCGCCCGAGCACCGCCGTCAGGCAGTCGCGGCGCTGATCGCCCGAGCCAACTGGCGACTCGCGTCAGGGAGCCTCGACCTGGACTTCTCCGACGGCGATGTCCGCTTCCGTTGCGCGGTGGACGTCGAGGATGGCGTGCTGACGCCGAAGATGCTGGAGAACATCGTCAGCGCCGGGGTATGGACGCTGGACACGTACCACGACGCGCTGGTGCGGGTGATGATCGCCGGCGAGGAACCGGGCGCTGCGTTCGGGACGGTGGCCCAGTGAGAGAGCAACAGCGAGCACCGCACGCCAACAGCTACTGGGTGCCGCTGCCTGACGGCATGATCGTCGCCGGCGAGTACCCCGGCGACCTGAAGGCAGCGCGCGCCACGGAGAAGATTCGCGCGATCCTGGATGCCGGGATCACCTGCTTCGTCGACCTCACCGAGCACGACGAGCTCGCGCCCTACGAGCCGCTCCTGCGCGCGGAAGCGGATTCGCGCGGCGTGACGGTGCGTCACCTGCGGCGGCCGATCCGCGACATGCGGGTCGCTTCGCTGCCGGAGATGCGCGCCATCCTGCAGACGATCCGCGACGCGATCGAGGCGGGCGAGAGAGTCTACGTCCACTGCTGGGGCGGGATCGGGCGCACCGGAACCGTTGTCGGCTGCTGGTTGGTCGAGCAGGGAATGTCGGCTGACGAGGCGCTGGCAAGGGTGACGGCGCTCTTCCGGACGATGTCCAGGGGAAAGGTCGCCAGGCATCCGGAGGGATCACCGCAGACCGATGCACAGCGCGCGATGGTCCGCGACTGGCCGGTTCGGGCCGCACCGGCGCGCCCGGCACCCCGCTCGCGCGCGGCGCGGGGCGGCGCCCGCGATCGCGAGCACTATCGCGGCTGCCTGCTCGGCGGCGCGGTCGGCGACGCGTTGGGCGCGCCGGTCGAGTTCATGCCGCTGGGCGAGATTCGTCGTCGCTTCGGCGCGGACGGGATCGCCGAGTTGTCGCCGGCATACGGGAAGCTCGGTGCGATCACCGACGACACGCAGATGACGCTGTTCACTGCCGAAGGCGCGTTGCGGGCGATGTGCCGCGGGAGGGAGCGGGGGATCTGCTGGCCGCCGGGTGTCTTTCACCACGCCTATCTGCGCTGGCTGCGGACGCAGGGGGCTCGCGTCGACGAGATTCCCTGCGACGACACGCCTGGGTGGCTCGCTGGGGTGCGCGAGCTGCATGCGCGCCGCGCCCCGGGGAACAGCTGCCTCAGCGCGCTGGAGAGCGGGTCGGTCGGCAGCATGGACGAACCGATCAACAACAGCAAGGGATGCGGGGGCGTCATGCGCGCCGCGCCCGCTGGGCTCATCGGCGATTACGATCCCTTCCTGCTCGGCTGCGAAGCCGCAGCTGTGACTCACGGGCATCCGAGCGGCTATCTCGCGGCCGGCGCACTGGCGATGATGATCGAGCGGATCGTCAACGGCGCCGCGCTGCCTGACGCTGTCGGCGCGGCGCGCGAGCGGCTGTCGAAGGAACGAGGGCATGAGGAGGTCTCGGCCGCGCTCGAGCGCGCGGTCTCACTGGCGAGCCATGGCCCGCCCTCGGCGGCGCATGTCGAGTCGCTTGGCGGCGGATGGATCGCCGAGGAAGCGCTGGCGATCGCCGTCTACTGCGCGCTCGTCGCCGGCGATGACTTCGAGCGCGGGGTGCGGCTCGCGGTCAACCATGGCGGGGACAGCGACAGCACCGGGGCGATCGCCGGGAACCTGCTCGGGGCAGCGTTAGGCGTGAGCGCGATTCCGCCGCGATGGCTGGAGGTGCTCGAGCTGCGCGACGTCATCGAGCGGCTGGCTGACGACCTGGTGACCGGATACGAGCAGAGCGAGGAGTGGTGGGCGAAGTATCCGGGGTGTTGAGCGGCCCGGACCCGCCGCACAACCCCTTGCCACTGTCACACGATCGCTGAATATTGTCCCCACAGACCGCCTCCGTCTCGGCGGTCGAGCATGCAGAGAACGGCGAGAGGATCGGCTCGAGGACCCGTTCGCCAGACCGTCGCCCTCGGGCGCACTCGCACCGCGACTGGATCCGGGCGGCGTATCCGTACATCGGGACGGGCCATTGGCCCTCGAAACAGGGGCGCGCGATGCGCGCGATCCAGACGTTGCACCCGGGCTTCGGGCCGTACCGCGGGTTGAGCTGGAAGAAGCGTTAGGCTCGGCACGGGACCGCGCCTGACGCTTGCCGTCATGAGCTCGAGCGGGGTTGGTAGTAGGGCCGCAGTGCGACCCGGTCCTCGACGAAGGTGTCCTCGTCGTCGCCGACCACGACGTTCACCGACCACATTTCGTTGCCCGATGGGTCGGTGAGCGGGCGGGCGGCAACGTAGCGCGCGATGCCGGTGAAGCGGAGCAGGCCTTCGGCCTCGAGGAGTGCCGCGAATTCGGCGTCGGTGAGCTTCTCGATGCCGATGGTCGACAAGAAGAACGTCAGGCTTGTCACGCCGTCCTCGGCCCAGCATTCGGCGCGCCAGGGGCGGCCGTCGCGCAGCTTCCCCTCGGCCCAGCCGAGGTCGAGGGCGGGGTGTTCTTCGGATTTCCGGAAGTTCGGCTCGAACTCCGACCGGTCGGGACGTGGATACTTCGGCATTCATTCTCCATCATGCTGGTGGGCGTGCCTGTCTCGAGACGATGATACCACGTACCCCTGACAGAGCCGCACGCGGTCGCATCCTAACGGCGGCTGGTTCTTGCGGCGGCTGTCAGCCGGGGGAAGATCAAGATCGCTCGATGCGCCCGATTGCGGGGCACGCGGATTCCGCTCATCGTCGTTTTCTCCGGAACGTCAGGCCGATGAACACGAGGAATTCGATCCTTCATTTAGCGACCGCGCTGCTCATCGCCGGAAACGCACAGGCACAGGGGTTGACCGCGCCGCCGACGGGAGGAGCGCCGGATTGCCTGCGGTCGATCCCGATGGAGCGCATGGCACGCGTCCCGGTGTTCGCGTCACTGATGATGCGCGACTCGCTGCGAGTGGAGATTCCAGCGAGTGCGGCGAAGATGCTGCAGGAGGTCGCCAACCGGATCGCGGTGACCTCCGGGCTGAAGCCGGGAGCGATTCCGCCGGGGGAGCCGGGGATCACGTGGGACAGCATCGGGCGGCAGCTGGCGATCACCTGGTACAAGGACGGCCGGCTCGCGTGGCGCCCCTGGCCGGACACGGGGGTCGCGGCGTCGGCGCCCGCGAAGGCCGCGCTGCTCTTCGGCCGCGCGCTCGACTCGGTGCAGGCGAAGCGCGAGGCGTTGATGACCTGGCCCGATGGTGTCGCGGGCGACTCACTCGAGATGCTGGTGGACTTTCCCCGCCCGAAGATCGACGGCGAGGGAGTCATCAAGCCGGTCAGGGCGCGCGCCGCGGTGCCGGTGTTCAGCGTGGCTGCACCGCGCGAGGCGGCGGCGGTCGTCGTGAAGCCGCCGGTCAGGTATTACCCGCCCCTCCTGCAGAGCTGGGGGGTGGAAGGACGCGTGATGATGGAGTTCGTCGTCGATACGACGGGACGTGCCGATGCCGCGACGATCCACGACCTCTGGCCGAGTGAGCGCCCGCGACTCACCGGCGCGCTCGGCGCCCACTACCAGGAGCTCGTCCGCACGGCTCGCAACATGGTGCTGGCCACGCGCTTCGCGCCGAGCGAGGTTGGCGGGTGCAAGGTCCGGCAGGTCGTGCAGCAACCATTCAGCTGGGACATCGGCAGGTAGCGCCAGGCACCCCCGCCGGCGCTGTCACACCCCCCTCGTAGACTGGATTTACCTCCAGCCACGAGTGCCCGATGAAACACCAGCTGCTGCTCGACTACGAGTTCGTCACCACCCAGCACGGCTACGTCGTCCGTGCGTTGATCAGGCTCGAAGGCCAGGCGCCGGCGGCGACCGGCGTGCGGACTCCGCTCAATCTCTCGCT
>DASZNJ010000145.1:0-19745 GCA_035551575.1 Gemmatimonadaceae bacterium | reverse complement strand
CGGGTCGCCCGGGGAGGCGCGCAGCGCGTCGTCGCCGATCTCCGGAAAGACATCGGCCAGCTGCCGGCTCACGCGAAGGGGCTCGCGCCAGCCGTGCGCGATCAATCCGCCGCCGCGCCGCTCGATGAGGACACCATCGTCGCCGAGCACCGTCCAGCCGTTGCGGGCGAGAGCGTAGGCCAGTGTCGACTTGCCGCTGCCGCTGTCGCCGGCGAGGAGCCAGGCGCGCCCGCACGGGTCGACGACGCCGGCGGCATGGACGAGGTAGCGACCGCGCTGCCTGAGCCGGATGATCGCGCCGACGCGGGCGAGCTCCTGCCTGACGGCGGCCTCGGCGCGATCGTAGCCATTCCCGCGCATGAGCCGCCCCGCCTCGACCCAGAGCCGCGCGCCGGCATGGCGGTGCGTCAGGCAGGTACGTTCGCCGTGGTCGCTCGCATCGACATCTCCCCACTGCCAGGCGACGGAGGCGGCGCTCATGCCGGCTGCGCGGCCAGCCCCGCCCACGGGTGATCGGGGAAATCGGCGAGAAATCCGGTCTGCCCGTGCCGGCGGGCGCAGCTCAGGCACGGGTAGTCATCGAGCGCATCGTGCTTCCCGATCTGGTGCAGCCGCGCCTCCGCGTCGGCGTGCTCGCGGTAGCGCTCCGTGGCGCGCGCGAAGACCGCGGCGAGCGTCTCGGTTGTGAGGTCGCCGACGATCCGTTCGCTCCCGCTCCCGTAGCGCGAAAGCTGGCAGCAGAACGGGACACGCCCCTGCGCGTCGATGTAGACGTGGCGCTGGGCCATCGTATCGCACGCGGGGCGCGGCTGCGGAAGCGCGGTGCCGTAATCGAGCCCGATCAGCACCCGGCTCCTCGGGGCGAGTGCGCGCACCTCGTCGGCGACGACGTCCCATTCCCGGGGCGCAAGGTCGCTGCCATCGACCGCGCTCTCCGGCGTCGGCTGCGGGAGGATGAAGTGGAGCTCGGCGATGCCCAACGTGTTGGCGAGGGCGACCGCCTGGTCGAGCTCGTGCCGGCTGTCCCGGGTCACGACCATCGACATCTCGGCACGGAGCCCGCGGCTGAGCAGCGTCGCGACGGCGAGCAGCGCGCGGCGGAAGCTGCCGCGCCCGCGCTGCCGATCGTGAGTGGCCTCGCTCGCGCCGCTGAGGCTGATGCGGACGAACGTCGGCGGATGTCGCTGGAGCAGCGGTAGATGCCGCGGGACCAGCCACCCGTTGGTGACGAAACGGTAGGGGATCCGGCGGGCGCGGAGCTCCTCGACGGCCTGCGGAAAGAGCGCCGACGCGAGCGGCTCGCCGCCGGTGAACACGACCGCCAGCGGGGCGAAGTGCTCAGTCGCTTCGTCGAGAATCCGCCGGAAGAGCGCAAGGTCGAGATGGTCGATCCGTTCCTGATGCGAGCCGCGAATGCAGTGCGTGCAATGCAGGTTGCAGAGATTCGACAGCTCGAAGGCGAGCGACAGCGGCCGCCTGGGGGTCACGGGGCGGCTTGGCCCGGCTGGTAGACGACAGATTCCCATGTCGAGACGTTACCACCACCGCCGGGCGAGCGCGCACCGAACATGAAGTAGGCCGATCCTCGAGTCGCGGGAAGGCTCGCGTAGCTCGCCGACAGCCGGCGCACGCCGTCGACCCACACAACGACGCTGTCCGAGCGGTACTTGCGAAGCTGCACGGCGCGGATGGACCTCACGACGAGCGTATCGATCGTGCCTGCAGCCCCGATGAAGCCCTCGCCGCCGGTGGACTTCACGAACCCGATCTCCGCGCGGTTCGCCGCCTTGCTGCTGTCCGAAACGAAGACGCCGATCATCTTCACCCCGTCATCGATGACGAGTCCCGCCTGCGGCTTTCCCCGCAAGCCGCCGCTGTCGAGGCGGAAGCGACCCTCGATGTAGGCGTTCATCCCCGTGCTGATCGAGTCCGCGCGGTAGTAGAACATGCTGTCAGTCGCCGCGGGATTGGCCAGGCGGAGGCCCCCCACGATCGTCGCCGACCCGGTGGCGCTGGCCAGGCGCCTCCAGCGCGGCTCGGCCCGCGTATCCGGGACCGAGTCGCCGGGATAATCGACGCGCCAGGTCGTATCGTGCGGCGCTGACCATGCCGCGCTCACCAGCACGTCGAAGCTGAAACGTGTGACCTGCGTGTCGGCTTCAAAGACCCACAACTTGCGCGCCCGCGTCGTATCGCTGCCGCCTCCGGCCGCTCCGACGAGCTCCGGCCAGTACCAGTAGGGTTGGGCGGTCGCTGCGGTGAACCGGGCCGCGCCACTCGCGTTCCTGACGGTGACCACGCAGGTGCATGGTGACGAGGTCCCCGAAACCACCGGGGCGGTGTTGGTGAAAATGTAGATTCCCATCGTGTCCGCGGGCGCGAGCGCGTTCTGCTCATCCCCGATGCGGTACGGGAGCAGGTTGCGGATCCCCACGTTGGCGGAATAGGTCTTCTTCCCGGCGACGGGGGCGCTCGTCACCACCGCCGAGTTGTAGATGCGAACGGTAACTCCCTGGTCGCCGTAGATCGACGCGGTCGCGCCGTTGCCGGAAATCGTTGCCCCGCTCGCGGAAACCGGGTCGAAGGTCAGCGTTCCACTCGCGACGTCGAGGGTGCCGCGAAGCCGTGCGACGGCGGTGACGGGGTGGCCAGCCGGCTCGAGGGCGGGAACTCCGCCCGACGACGCCTCGGAGCAGGCAACTGCTCCACCCAGCGCAATTACCGTCGCGCGGCGAAGCACGGTGGGACGAATCATCGAGCGCCTCATGGCGGACAGAACCCCGTACTGCACCCGATCGCCCGCTGCGGGCCGCCATAGCCGTAGAGCGAATCGACCCCCGGGTCTTGCGGGTACTGCATCTGGGTTAGCGCCGTCAGTGACGCATGCGCCGTCAGCGTCGGCGCAACCCAACGACGCTTGGGCGCAACTGGGTCTGACGGCACTGTGTGTCCTGACATCTCCCGTTCCTGTTGACCGATGTGCGATTTCCGGCCGAACGTCGCTGGCCCGCCACGACGGCGCCCAAAACAAAGACGATTAGAAAACGCTAATGTTGCCGGCGGCAGCAAAATGCGCCCCCGCCGGCGACCGGTCAATGAGAATCTTCTCGCTCGTTCAACCCTCGCACGTCAGCGGACACTCTGACTTCCCAACCGTCACGCTTTGCGACAGTTCGGGGAGCGGGATGGAGTGCCTAACCGCGGCCGCATCCGTCATACCGCGGACGTTGCTCCTGTCGATCAGCCGCGGGGGCCGGCCCCCGCAGGTCGTCACCGCGCCGTCGTTCCCAGCTTGACCCGTCCCTCGCGCGAGGCGAGCACGGTGTCGGCGGCGGCCCCGCGGCGGAAGATCACGCTCAGGTTCGCGCCGCCGAGCCCCAGCCCATCGGGGAAGTACGCCATCGAGTCGCGACTCGCCGAGATCGCGACTCCCCGCCCCGCTGTCAGGTCGCGCACCATCAACGTGTCGCCTGCGGCGACCACGCTCACCCGCCCGTGCGAGCGGTCGAACACCACCGCCGTCCGGCGACCGCTGGCGATCGCCGCGGCGCGCGCGGTGAAGAACGCGGCCATTGCCTCCTGGGCGGCCGCCCGGGTCTGCATCCGGTCGAAGCCACGCTTCATTGGGGGGAGCACGAACCCGCTGACGAGCGCGATCAGCGCGAGGATCACGAGCAGCTCGGCCAGCGTTGTCGCCCGGTGCGGTGATGGCCGGCTGTGAGGGTCGCATTGCGAGCGCATGCGGCACGCTATCCCGCCAGCGCGTGCGGCCCGTCACCCTTTCCGCCTCCCCATCAGCCGACGCGCGCGCCCCCGAACCCGACTCTATATTCGTCGGAGATGCTCATCCTCTCGCGAGCCAGCCGCGCCGCGCGGTGCCGGCCCGGTCGTGGCTGCGTCCTCCACTTCGAGCGCCCGATGATCCGTCGAATCGCCCTCCTCGCCGCTCTCGCACTTTCCGCTGCCGGCTGCGGCGGCGGCGCTGCTGTGCCCACGCCCGCTCCGACGCCAGCGCCGGCCCCGGCGCCCGCCGCGCCCCCCGCTCAGCCGGCGCCGGACACGATGCGCTCGTACGCGGTTCCCGCCTTCCAGAGCGAGCCGCTGATCAGATGGGGACCGCTCCCTCCCGGAACCCCCCATTCCGAGCGCACACGGATCTACGACCTGCAGCACCAGGTCGTGCACGTCCGCTTCGACTGGCCGCGCCACGCCGTGGTCGGCAGCACGACGATCCGCGTCGCCGCGCTCGACAAGCCGCTCACCGCGATCCCGCTCGACGCCGTCGGGATGACGATCCGGAAGGTGAGCGCGCCTAACGGCGCCCGGCTCAGGTACGACTACGATGGCAGCACGCTGACGGTGAAGCTCCCCGGGACCCTTCGCCCGCGCTCGAGCACCTCGTTCATCGTCGACTACGAAGCGGTCCGCCCGAAGAAGGGCGCCTACTTCATCGACCGCCGGCACGTCGTCTGGACGCAGGGCGAAACCGAGGACAATCGCTACTGGGTGCCGACCTGGGACTTCCCGAACGACAAGACGACGTGGGAGTTCTACATCCGGACGGACAGCAACGAGAAGGCGCTCTCGAACGGCGCGCTCCGCGGCCAGCCCCGGCGCGTCGGCAACCAGCTCGAGTGGCACTGGGTGCTCGACCAGCCGAACTCCACCTACCTCATGACCGCGGTCACCGGCGATTACGTGGTGCTGCAGGACAAGTGGCGCAACGTGCCGGTCGGCTACTGGACGTACCCCGACTCGGTCGACGCCACCTGGCGCGGCATGGGGAAGACCCCGCGGATGATCGAGCTCTTCTCGAACAGGACGGGCGTGGACTATCCGTTCGCGAAGTACGACCAGGTCAACGCACCGGATTACATCTTCGGCGGGATGGAGAATGTCACCGCGACCACGCAGTCCGACGACGACATCCTCCACCCGGCGTGGGCCGAGCCGCAGGCGAACGCGGAAGGCCTCGTCTCGCACGAGCTCGGGCACCAGTGGTATGGCGACTATCTCACCACCCGCGACTGGTCGCACATCTGGCTGAACGAAGGGTTCGCGACGTTCATGGAACAGACGTGGACCGAGTTCGGGATGGGCGCCGACGAGGGCGCGATGGACCGCCTCGCCGCCCACCGGCAGACGATCGCCGCCGAGCGCCGCGCGCGACGTCCGCTCGTCTACAACCGGTGGGTCACCGATCCGCTCGAGCTCTTCTTCAGTGGACACATCTATCCGAAGGGCGCTACGGTCCTCCAGATGATCCGCCACCAGCTCGGTGATTCGCTGTTCTGGCGCGGGATGCACCGCTACACGGTGCAGCACGCGAAGGGCAACGTCGTCAGCGACGACCTGCGCGCCGCGTTCGAGCAGGTGAGCGGCCGCGACTTCAAGCCATTCTTCGACAAGTGGGTCTACGGGGCAGGCTTTCCCGTCTTCCAGGTGAGCTACAGCTACGACTCGTCCGCGCACCGCGTGACGATCGACGCGCGCGAGGTCCAGCAGCGCGATTCGCTCACCGGATACTTCGACCCGGACGTCGACGTCGAGATCCTCACCGACGGTGCCCCGGTTCGCGGTGTCGTGCAGGTGCGGAATGGCGTCGGGCGCTCGTCGTTCACCGTCGCATCGGCGCCTCGCTCGATCCGCTGGGACAAGGGCAACTGGCTCCTCGATCTCACCGACTTCCCGCGGCCGACGGTGATGCTCGCCTGGCAGCTCGCGCACGACGACGATGTCGTCGGCCGCGTCGAGGCGGTCGACCTCCTTGCCGGTCGCACCGACGAGCTGCTGGCACGCCGCGCCCTGATCGGGGCCACGCACGATACCGCGCACGCGGTGCGGGCGCGCGCCGTCGGCGCCCTCCGATCGCAGGCCGGCGCGCCGATGGTCGCCGACGCGATCCTCACCGCCTCACGCGACAGCGATGCGCGGGTCCGTCAGGCAGCGCTCGAGGCGCTCGTCGACGTCCACAGCGCCGCCGCCGTCGCGCGCGCTCGCGAGGCAGCGACCGGCGATCCGTCCCTGATCAACCGCGGCAGCGCCCTTCTCACGCTGGCGGCGCTCGACGGCGATGCCGCGCTCGACGTCATCAGGTCCGCACTGGCCTCGGACAGCTGGCTCGATCTCTCCCGCACCCAGGCGGTCACCGCGCTCGGCACCATCGATTCGCCCGCTTCGCTGCCGACGCTCATGCGCTACATCGGCGCCGGCACCGCGCGGAACACGCGCGTCGCCGCGATCGACGCGCTCACCGCCCGCGCCGCGGGTCACGAGGCCGAAGTCGCCGCGGCCATCGAGCCGCTCCTCAACGCCGACGATGACATCTTCGTCCGCATCGAGGCAGCCCGTGCGCTTGGCGAGCTGAAGCAGCAGTCGAGCATCGCCGCGCTCGAGGCGCGGCGGAAAGTCGAGGCGGAGAGCCGGGTCGTCAACACCATCGACGCCGCGCTGGCAGCCATCCGGAAGTAGCCCGCACGAGCGCAGTCCCCGGGGGGGCCACGCCGTGATAGATTCAGGTGAACAGATGACCAACCCAATGAAGATCTCGATCGAGTTCTGCACCGTCTGAAACTACGAACCACGGGCGACCAGTCTGGCCGCCGAGATTCGCAGGGAGCTGCCTGAGGCCGAGGTGACGATGATCCCGTCGTCGAAGGGCAGGTTCGAGGTGCTGCGCGACGGCGTTCCCGTCTTCGAGAAATCGAAGCTCGACCGCCACGCGAAGCCTGGCGAGATCCTCGCCCTGCTCAAGCGTTAGGCCTGATGCCGCCGGGTTTCCTGCCGGCGGCTCCGCTCATCACTCTCCGACCCACGCACCATCGCAATGCGCATCGCGATCTCCACCGGCGGCGGCGACGCGCCCGGACTCAACGCGGTCATCCGGGCGGCCGTCCTGTCGGCGATCAACCGCGGCTGGGAGGTCCTCGGCATCAAGCGCGGCTTCGCCGGCCTGATGGGCGAGGATGAGGTCATCCCGCTCACCAAGCAGAGCGTTCGCGGCATCGCCCACCTCGGCGGCACCATCCTCCGCACGACCAATCACGGCAACCCGTTCCATTATCCGCGGAAGCGGCCCGACGGGACGTTCGGGGAAGAGGACCGCTCCGACGAGCTGATCGCCAACGCGAAGGCGCTCGGCATCGACGCGATGATCTCGATCGGCGGCGACGGCTCGCTCGCGATCGCCCAGCGGCTCTGCAACAAGGGCGTCAACATCGTCGGCGTCCCGAAGACGATCGACAACGACGTCAGCGGCACGATCACCACCTTCGGCTTCGACACCGCCGTCAACACCGCGCTCGAGGCGATCGACAAGCTCCACACCACCGCCGAGTCGCACGACCGGGTGATGGTGATGGAGGTGATGGGGCGCGACACCGGGTTCATCGCGCTCCACTCCGGACTCGCCGGCACCGCCGACGTCATCCTCATACCCGAGATCCCCTACGACATCGAGAAGGTCTGCGAGAAGATCCGCTCCCGGGACCGGAACGGCCGCTTCTTCTCGATCGTGGTGGTTGCCGAGGGCGCATTCCCGATCGGCGGCACGGCGTCGATCATGGGCGCGTCGCTCCCCGGCCAGGCGAAGCGCGTCGGCGGGATCGCCGAGGTGATCGCACAGCAGATCGCCGAGCGCACCGGGAAGGAAACGCGCTCGCTCGTCCTCGGCCACCTGCAGCGCGGTGGGATGCCGACCGGGTACGACCGCCTCCTCGCCACCCGGTTCGGCGGTGCCGCGGTCAAGGCGATCGCCGAGCAGAAGTGGGGACACATGGTGGCGCTGCAGTCCCCGCACATCGTCGCCATCCCGATCCGCGAAGTGCTCAAGGAGCAGAAGCGAGTGGACCCGAACCACGACGTCGTCGAGACGGCGCGGGCGACGGGGATCTCGTTCGGCGACCGATAGTCGTTCGCACCGGGAGACCAACGGCGACGGGGCGGCGCACAGGCGCCGCCCCCGGCGGCCCCCATCGGCGGCCCTCCTCGACGGCCCTCCTCGACGGCCGAGATGCATTCCTCGTCTCTCATCGCCGCGTCGACGCCAGTCCCGGCGAAGAGATCTATCGGTACCCCGCCGCCTGCATCGCGAACAGCTCGGCGTACAGGCCGTTCGCCGCGACCAGCTCCTCGTGCGTTCCCTGTTCCTCGATCGCGCCCCCGCGCAGCACGAGGATGCGGTCCGCCATCCGGACGGTCGAGAATCGGTGCGAGATCAGGATCGCCATCCGCCCGGCGATCAGCTCCGAGAAGCGCATGAACACCTCGTACTCGGCGCGCGCGTCGAGCGCGGAGGTCGGCTCGTCGAGCACCAGCAGCTGCGCATCGCGCATGTAGGCGCGGGCGAGGGCGATCTTCTGCCACTCGCCCCCGGAGAGCTCGACACCATTCTGGAAGCGGCGGCCGAGCATCTGCGAAAAGCCGTCTCGCATCCGCGGGAGCAGCGACGCGGCGAGCGACTTCTCCGCCGCGTCGACGATCGACGGCGGGGTCGGCTTCCCGTTGCGTGGCGCGTCGATGTAGGCGCGCTCCCGCTCGATCTCGCCGATGGCGATGTTCTCGTCGAGCCGCATGTCGAAGCGCACGAAGTCCTGGAAGATCACCCCGATGGACGCCCGCAGCGACGCGAGGTCGTACTCGCGGAGGTCGCGGCCGTCGAGGAGGATCCGTCCCTCCGTCGGGTCGTACAGCCGGCCCACCAGCTTGGTCAGCGTCGTCTTCCCCGCGCCATTCTCCCCGACCAGCGCCACCCGCTCCCCCGCGCGCAGCGTGAACGAGATGTGGCGCACCGCCCACCGGTCGCTGCCCGGATAGCGGAAGCCGACATCCTCGAAGACGAACCCCTCGCGCACCGGACGCGGCACCGCCGGCGCGCCGGGGAGGGAGCGCGTCTTCGGGATCGTCGCGAAGAAGTCGGCGAAGTCCTTCAGGTAGAAGGTCTGCGTGTAGATCCCGCTCGCCGAGAGCAGCAGCCGCTCGATGACGTCGCGGCTGCGCGCGAACGACCCGGCGAGCAGCGTCAGCGTGCCTAACGTCAGCGCCCCGGTCACCGTCCGCTCGAGGATCACGACGTAGGCTACGTAGTAGCCAAGCGTGCCGAGGATGGACAGCGCGCTGCCGACGACGGTTCGCCGGATCGCCAGCCGCTTGTTGTCGGCGTAGAAGCTGTCGGCAAGCGCCTTGAACCGCGCGATGATCCACGGCGCGAGCCCGAGGCTCTGCACTTCCTTTGCCGTCCGCTCGCTCGCGCCGAGCAGCCGCAGGTAGTCGAGCTGGCGCCGCTCCGGGGTACGCGCGACGAACAGCGCGCGCTCCACCGCGCCGAAGTGCGCCTCCCCCGCGAACGCCGGCAGCACGGCGACGACGAGGAGGAGGACGAGGACCGGACTGTAGACCAGCAGCGCCGCCGCGAGCGAGACGAGGGTGATGAAGTCCTGGCCGATCCCGAGCAGCTGCTTGATCAGACCGAGCCGCCCCGTCGTCTGCTGGCGCGCACGCTCGAGCTCATCGTACAGCTCGGGATTCTCCAGCTGCTCGAGGTCGAGCGACGAGGCGTGCTGCATCAGCTGGACGCTGGTGTGATTGGAGAAGAGGTCGCCGAGCAACCCCTCGACGAGGGACGACGCGCGCGACAGCAGCTCGCCGGCGATGACGAGCCCGATTTCGATCGCGACGAGGGTCCAGAGTGGCGAGTAGTCACCCGGTCCGCTGCGGAGCGCGATCACTGTGTCGATGATGAGCTTCCCGACCCAGAGCGTCGCGACGGGGATTCCCGACTGGACGAGCCGCAGCGCGAGCATGACCGTGGCCAGCCCGCGATGCGTCTCCCAGACGAGCCGCAGCAGGAACGGCACGTAGCGCAGCGCCTCGACGCGCTGTCGCCAGGTTGGAGCCCCGGCAGCGGTCAATCGGGCATCACGTGCGTGTCCGCGCTCTGCTGCAGCCATCACCCTCCTCGTTGCCGGTCGTGATCAGCCGCCGACTTCACGGTACAGGCCGCTGTCTCGCGGCAAATGTGTCGGCCGGAGGACACGGCTCACTTGCGCGCCCGCGGGGTAAATCGTAAGTCACTGAAAAGCTTGATGTTGCGAATCTGCAGCGCCGGTCGTTCTCTGGCATCGGTCGTGCCTTTCAGAGTCCCGTGCGCCGCGCCTGGCTCACCCCCCGCCAAGGGCGGTCAACCGGAGGAATGATGCTCAAGACTATCGCGATCTCGCTGGCGCTCGTTGTTGCAGCCGCTGCGCCGCTGAGTGCACAGGGAAGGGGAACGAAGGCCGGCAAGATTCCACCCGGACAGCGGCCCCCGGCCGGGATGTGCCGGATCTGGCTCGATGGCGTCCCACCCGGACAACAGCCGGCGCCGACGGATTGTGCCACGGCGGTCCGCAACCGCCCCGCGAACGGACGGGTCATCTTCGGTGACGACTATGTCGACGGCAGGACGAAGAAGCTGAACGAGAGTTCGGACGATCGCCGCACCGCACCGCGCGAACGCCGCGATCGCGACAGCGACCGTATCGATCGCGACGCGCCGAGCCGCAACGACGACAGCGCGGAGCGCAGCGATCGGTCGACGAAGTCGCGCGCCGAGGATCCGGAGAACCGCTCGACACGCCGCGCACGCCCTCGCGATACGACGCGCACGATCGCGAAGCCGTAGCAGCGTTTCCGCGGGAAGACTGACGAGCCGGTCGGGGACATCCCCTGACCGGCTCTACTCTTGCACACCGCGCCGATCGTGACTCGACAAGTTCGCGACAACTACCTCCCGCCCGACCGTGAAGCATTCGTCGCGGCGGAGCCATCGACCGGCCGCGTGATCGTCATCGCCCCGACGCGCGCCGCCTGCGAGACGATCGAGATCGGCGTCGGCCTGACGCTCGACACCTACCTCCAGCGCCAGCATGGCGAGCGCATTCGCGAGCTCGCCCGCGCCGGAAAGGGCTTTGGCATCGTCGCCGGCACCGGCACCGGCAAGACGCTCGCGATCCGCCCGATCGCCGAGGAGATCGTCGGCAAGCCCCTCCGCGTCGGCGTCGTCAACCGCGAGCGTGAAGCGACCCCCGAGACGCCGACCTGGAACGTCATCATCGTCACCACCGGCATCGCCCGGCGCTGGTTCCAGGACGGCGACATCCTCCCGCATGACACCCTCGTCGTCGACGAGATCCACCAGACGTCGGCCGAGCTCGAGCTCTGCCTCGCGTTAGGCAAGAAGGTCGGCTGCCGCTTCATCTGGCTCTCGGCCACCGTCGACCCGACCTTCTACTCGAACTACCTCGGCTCCGACGAGGTCATCGAGAGCTACTCGTTCGACCCGAAGCGGGCCGCGCGCGTCGAGGTGCTGTCGAAGGAGCCGCTCGAGTTCCTCGACGAGAAGTTCCTCAAGCACGTGATGAAGGGAAAACGCGGTGTCGGCGTCTTCCTCCCGACCCGAGCCGGCGTGCAGGGCGTGGCCGAGCACATCCAGCACGTCTTCCCGCGCATCAACGCCGCGTACTATCACGGCGGCGAGCCGATCCGCATCATCCGCCCCTTCCTCGAGGGGGAGGGCGAGACGCGCCCCTACGTGCTGGCGATGACCGCCGCCGGACAGAGCGCGCTCAACGTCCGCGGCCTCGACACCGTGGTCATCGACGACGTGCGCTTCACCAACGTGATCGATCGCGGGCGCAATGTCCTGACGAAGGTGCACCTCGGCGCGAACGAGATCCTGCAGATGGGCGGGCGGGTGCACGGCCGCGTCGAGGGCGGGCGCGTCTTCATCCTCAGCGACCGCGAGATCGACTTCTTCTCGCTGCGGCCGACGGCTCCCGAGTTCCAGCTCGCCGGCGACAGCGAGCGCGTCGCAATCACCTGCGCCGACCTCGGCGTCCGCGCCGACGAGCTCGATCTTCCCGTTCCCCTCGACCGCTTCGCGTATCGCAAGGCCGTTGCGCTGCTCGAGGCGCGAGGGATCATCGAGAACGGACGGCTCTCGCGCTACGGGAAGCTCGTCGAGGCGATGCCGGTCGATCGCCCCTGGGCCGAGCTCCTCGTCAACGCCGACGACGAACTCGTCCCCTACGTCGCGGTGATGGCCGGGATCGAGTCGCTCCACCGGATGACGAAGGAGGAGCGCGACCTGCGCGGGCTCATCGTCGAGGGGAGCGACAACCTCACCGCCTACAACCTCTACGCCGAGGCGTACCGCGAGGCGGGGCGCATCGGCGAGGTGTACGGGCTGCCCCGCCACCTCTTCGACGAGGAGCTGATCACCGAATGGTCGGAGCGGCGCGGGGTGCTCATCAAGTCGGTCGAGGACGCGGCGCTGTCGATGGCCAGCATCTACCGGTCGTTAGGCATGCCGCTGCCGGCGGAGATGCCGCTCGCCGGCGACCGCGTGCACCGCGCCTTCGCCGAGCTGCTCGCGCGGTTCATGCCCTTCGACCTCGTCATCGACGAGGAGACCGCCGACGGCCAGGAGGCGCGCGTCTCGAAGACGAGTGTCGCCGGGAGCTGGGGCGCGGTCGCCGGCACGCTGCGCTACTTCGCCGACCGGTTCGGCAATCCACGGGCATCGATCGAGGGGACCTCGATCCCGATGGCGCTCGTGCGGAAGTACGCGACGCACGGCGACGCGGAGATGCGCTACGACCCCGACCGGCGCAGGGCGGCGCTCACCCTCCGCCGGCGCACCGAGTACTTCGGCTTCGAGCTCGAGCGGGAGATCGAGGTCGTCGAGGAGCCGTTCGCCCCCGAGCTCGCGCCGCTCGCGCGCCGCGCACTCGCCGAGGCGATGGCACGGGGCGAGGCGAGGCACATCGCGGCGCGGAAGAACCGCGAGACGATCGAACGGGTCCGCGAGATCTACCGCCGCTCCGGTGGGACGACCGCGAAGCTGGGCTTCCCCGAGCTCACCGCGATCTACGAGTCGAAGCTCGGCGAGGTGAGCTCGGTCGAGGAGTTCATGCGCACGCCGTTGCGCATCGATGCCGAGGCGCTGGTCCCGCCGGAGGAGCAGCAGCGGTGGCTGGCGCTCCCCGGTGCGGTGATGATCCGCGACCGCGAGGTACCGATCGAGTACGACGTCGAGGAGTCCGACGGGCGGAAGAGCGGGGTCGCGCGGCTGGTGCTCAGCGAGAAGATGGCGCGGACGCTGACCGAGGCGGAGCTGCCGGCGCTCGACCGCCCGCTGCGCTTCGTCGTGCCGCGCGGGCAGCGCGGCGCGGCACGGGCGGCGACGCTCGACGAACTGCAGGAGCTGCTCGACCAGCCGTGGACCCCCGACGAGATCGCGCGCCTCGACCGCGAGCGTGGACGCGAGCGCGAGGAGCGGAAACGCGACTTCGGGGCGCGGAAGGCGAAGGGAGATCTCCGTCGAGGGCGCGCCGAAGGAAGAGGGCGCTCTAACGGCGACGGCGGAGGAGCGAAGCGCGGCGGGCGGGGACGCCCGGATCCTAATCCTCGCCGTCGAGGAGGGCGGTGAGCATGAGCGGCTGCGCGACACAGCGCCCGAACCCCGCGCCGCGACAGCTCGACTGAGCGACGCTGTCCACGAGCTCGCGCACCTTGTCCGGGTAGCTGTGGCAATTCCTCGTGTTCGTCCCGCGCACGCACCCGTTGTAGCGGAGCAGCCCGACGCGCCACTGGTCGTTCGCCTGGACCCCCTCGCGCGGCTTCTTCATCCCGTAGCTGAGGATGTAGACCCCGTACTTCAGGTTCGTCCGGTCGTCGCGCAGGTTCGAGCCGAACATCCGGCGGAGGCCGCGCCACGGGGTTGGGTGCACCTGCATGAGCCCGACCGCCCCGACCTTGGACCGGGCGTTCGACTTGAGCTCGTCGTTCTCGGTGAGCATCACGCCGAGGACGAGCGCGGGCGGGACCTTTCGGACGTACGCCTCGCGGACCGCGACGTCGGCCAGGGAGTCGGCCCGTTCTTCCGTGACGATCCCCGTCCGCATCAGATCTTCGGCGAAGGCCTCGCGGTCGGCGTCGAACTGCGGCGACTCGATCGCCGTGGCACTGTCGGCGTGAATCCAGGGCGCAGTGGCGAGAACGCTCTCGCGCCAGCCGGCGTGCGCGAAGATGCGCTCACCGAGCGGTTCCTGGTTGCGGAAGACCGGGGAGATGCCGCCTGCGGCGAAATCGATGGTCGCGAGGGCGACGACACCAAGCAGGATCTGGCGGAAGACGGGACGGACCAAATCGACTCCGGATTCGGGTCAGGGCACGCGTCGAAGGTGCGCTCGGACCAGGGGCCCGCCGCGCTGCCTTCGTCGCTCGACTCTCCAAAGGTAGCTACCCCCAGCGGACGCGACCGGATCCATGGCGGACCCGACCAGCGATTGTTACAGAGTACGGACAGCGAACCCGACCGTTCGGGAATGACTCGCGCGCGGTTTATGTTTCTGCCATGCCCCTCGTGAGAATGCCGCGAGTCCTCCGCGCCCTGGCCACGCAGATCGCGGTCGTCGTCCTGCTCCTCGTCGTCGGATTGTCGGTGCACGTCTACCGCACCGAGCCCCGTCCCGCTCGCGCGCTTGTCGAGCGCGAGCTGCGTGGGGGGCTGCTCGCCCCCGACGAGAGGCTCGAGCGGATTGCCACCGTCTTCCGGCGGCGCCCGAGCGACTACCTCCGGGCGACTCGGGGGATCATCGCGCTCACCGACAAGCGGATCGTCTACGTCGGTATAGCCCCGCGCGACATCCTTGGACCGAACGAGGCGGCGCCGGCATTCGAGTCGCGCGACTTCGCGCTGGACACCGCGACGACGGTGACCGCGGGTCACACGATGCTCGGGGCGTTCCACGCGATCGTGTTCAGGGAGGGGGGCGAGCGGAATGCCTTCGGCGTGAGCGATGCCGACTGGGCCGATGCCAAGGCGATCATTGCCGGGATTCACGCGCGTCAGGCGGTGCAGCGCACTGAAGCGGCGAGGATCCGACGGGCGCGCGAGGTCGCCGACTCGGTCGCGCGGGCACCGAAATGGCACGTCGTCCGTCGCGGGGAAGCGCTGAGCACGATCGCCACCATGTACGGGACGACCCCCGAGAAGCTGCGCGAGCTCAACGACCTCACCTCTGACAGGATTCGCGTCGGGCAGCGCCTGCTCGTGAAGCCGCAGACCTGATACGCGCACCGATCCCGATGAACGACTGGCTCAACCGCGCGCACCGCTTCCTCGATCGCGACCCCTGGACGGTGGCCGGCTACCGGTCGTTCGGCAACGCGCAGCGGGTGCTCGTGCGCGGGCGGGCGATGGAGAACGAAGGGATCACGGCGGCGACCGACACCGACTCGCTCTGGCGGAACCTCGTCAACAGCTATCGCCGGATCGAAGCCGATCCCCTGCCCAACGCGGTGGTGCGGGCAACCATCGGCGAAGCGAGCGTCGAGATCACCGCCGACGACGAGGGATTCTTCTCGAAGTGGATCGAGCTCCCGGCCGCGATTGGCGCGCGCGCTGGCTGGGTGCCGGTGACCCTCGAGCTGGTCGCGCCTGCGTCGCCAGGGGTGAAGGTCGAGACCGAGGCGCAGGTACTGCTCGCCCCGCCCAGCGCACGCTTCATCACGATCTCCGACATGGACGACACCGTCCTCCAGTCGCACGTGACCAGCCTCGTCCAGGCATTCCGGACCGTCCTGCTCGGAAACGCGCGGACGCGGCTCCCGTTCCCGGGAGTCGCCGCCTTCTATCGCGCCCTCCACGCGGGGGTGAGCGGTGCCGAGCAGAACCCGATCTTCTACGTATCGAGCAGTCCGTGGAATCTCTACGACCTGCTCGTCGACTTCCTCGAGCATCAGGGGATTCCGGCTGGCCCGTTGACGCTGCGCGACTGGGACGTCGACCGCAGCGCGTTAGGCAGCGGCCGCCTGCATCGCTACAAGGACTCGGCGATCCGCGAGATCATGGGCGCCTATCCCGCGCTTCCAGTCATCCTCGTCGGCGACAGCAGCCAGCGGGATCCGGAGATCTACCGCGACGTCGTCCGCGAATTTCCCGAGCGCGTGCTCGCGATCTACATCCGCGACGTGCAGCGGACGGAGGAGCGCCGGGCAGCGATCGCGTCGCTCGTCGCCGAAGTCGAGGCCCAGAAGTCCGTCCTCGTGCTTGCTGACGACACCGTCGCCGCCGCGCGTCACGCGGTGGAGCAGGGATTCATCCATCCCGACTCGCTCGCCGAGATCGGGGGGGAGAAGCGCATGGACGAAGCGACAACCCCGGGCAAGGTTGGGAAACCGGTGGTCGAGGCTGGCGCGAAGACCGACACCCCGGTCATCGTCGACGCGTCACCCACCGCGACCGGCGACGGGCCCGCGGCATAGGCCACGCTCCGCGGGGATGCAGGTCGGCCTACTCCATTCTGGCTGTCTGCCGTATGTTGGGGGCGCTCGACGGTCCACCCCCCCCAAGCCAATGAGCAACCATGACCAGCCCTGAAGGCGTGATGCCGGCACCGGCCGTGACCGATGATGCGTCGGTGATGGACGACATCATCGAGATCTTCTACGCCCCCTCGCGAGTCTTCGCGCGGCGCCGCGACAACCCGAAGTTCTGGGCGGCGTTCGTCATCCTCAGCATCCTGTTCGCTGTCGGGATGTGGGTGATGATGCGCAACTACGCCGACGTGCTCGACGCCCAGATCCGCCGGCAGCTCGATGCGCAGATGGCCACGAATCCGCAGATGACCGCGGAGATGGCGGAGCGCGGGCGGCGCATGGGGCAGATCATCGCGCCGATCAGCGGCATCCTCGGCGGGGTGATCGCGACGCTCATCCTCGGGGTCGGCGTATGGCTCATCGGAAAGCTCTTCGACTCGAAGGCCGACCTCCGGCACGGGATGATGATCGCGACGTTCGCGTCGTTCCCGAAGGTGATCGACCTGATCATCGCCGCGGTGCAGGCGCTGGCGATGGGTACCGCCGGAGTGACCAACATGATGGCGGCCGCCCCGAGCCTGGCGCGGTTCGCCCCGGCCGGCACCTCGAACACGATCATCGGGCTGCTCTCGCGATTCAGCATCGGGACGATCTGGGCGACCGTCCTGATCGCCATCGGGCTGCACGTCGCGGGGCGGATGACCAAGGGGCGCGCATACAGCGCGGCCATCGTGCTCTGGCTCATCGGCACCGGGCTCGCGGTCTTCAGCGCGATGCGCCAGCCGGGCTGAGCGTCACCACCTCACAGAACGTACGAAGCGCCCGGCAGGACTCGAGTCCTGCCGGGCGCTTCGCTGCGTGCGGATCAGCCGTGCGGCTGCGGCGCGTCGGCGGCGGTACCGTCCGAGGCGGCGCGATCGCCCTTCTCGTTGCGATTGTCGCGCTTCTGCTGCTCGGCGGCGGCGTACTCCTGCTTCGAGCGCTCGAGAAGCCCGCTGCTTTCCTTCACTTCATCCTTGTCCGCACCCCCGGATTCCGGACGGTTGCTCGGTATCGCGTGCTGTGGCTTGCCACCCATGCTGTGCTCCTTGAAGAGGGACGTTGGGGGCACAGACAGTCAGGAAGCGTGCCGCGTCAGCGCGGCACTTCGTACGTCTCCTGCCGGTACTCCGCGAAGCCGCGCGCCCGGTAGTTCTCGATCGCGCGCGGGTGATCGAGCGTGCAGGTGTGCAGCCACACGCTCGTCGCGCCCATCGTCCAGGCCTCTCCCACCGCGACGGTGAGCATCGCCCCTCCGTAGCCTTTTCCGATCTCGTCGGGAAAGAGGCCGAAGTAGGCGATCTCGACGTCGGCGTCGTCGTGGCGCTGGAGCTCGAAGTAGCCCACCGCCGAGCCGCCCACCGTGAACAGAAAGATGCTTACCGACGGATCGGCGAGGTGCGCAGCAAGCCGCTCGTCGCTCCAGGCATCGCGGTCGTGCCAGTGCCACGGGGCGCCCACCGCCGCGTAGAGCTCGCGGTAGCGGGCGGCGGTGCAGGGGGCGAGCCTCGCCGCGGCGGCGTCAGGCACGGCCCGCGCCGGCCGCAGCTGCTCCGGGCGGTCCATCCGGAGGTAGGTCCGGGTGACCGTGGTCGTGTCCGTCATGAAGGGTATATCGCGACCATCCCCGACAGCTGCAACCCCGGTGGAATCGGAGTTGCATGATATGACTCCGCAGTCCTAACCGTAGGGTCGGCTGGGGAGGGCGCGAGGTTCGGCGCGCCGGTCGATTGTCGCGTAATACATTGTCATTACATCACTTGGAAGCTTGACACCGCTTTCCTTGCAATTTGGACCGGCCAGTCCTACATTCAGCCCCCGATGCGCGACCGGAAATCAGAGATCCTCGACGCGGCCTCGCGGCTCATCTCGCTGCAGGGCTACAAGCAGACCTCGATCGACGACGTGATCGATGCCGCCGGGCTGTGCGGGAAGAGCCATTTCTACCACCACTTCAAGTCGAAGGAGCAGCTCGGCCACGAGGTCCTCAACCGCCTCTTCGAGCAGTTCGGCGAGCGCGGGCTGGCGATCCTCCGCGAGCCGCTCATCGACCCGATCGAGCGGCTCAACCTCTTCATCGATTCCATCGTCGTCGCGCAGGCGGAGCGGGGATGCTCGGCGGGATCCCCGTTCTGCGGCGTCGCCGCCGAGATGGCGGATGCGTGCGAGGGGTTCCGCGTCCGGATCGACACGCTGTTCGATCGATGGTGCGACCAGATCCGGTCGCTGCTCGAGGAGTCGCGCGAGCGGTTGCGCGACGGTGTGGATGCGGCGCGCGTCGCGCGGTTCCTCATCGCGACGCTCGAGGGCGCGGTGCTGATGACGCGGGTGACGCGCGAGATCACGGTGATGCAGGGGATCGCCGACGACCTGAAGCGGTTCATCGCGATGCACCTCCGCGAAGGTGCCGGAGCGGCGGCGAATGGCGCGCGAGTCGTGGACGAATCGAGGCGAAGCGAAGTGCTCGCCGGATCGGTGGTGTCGTGAGGGCGGTGCGCTTCGCGGCGACGGGTGTCGCAGGGCGAGGGCCGCACAGGCGTGGGGCGGAGGACAGCGAATGAACGGCAGGGCAGCGGATTCGCGCGGTGGGGACGAGGGTGCCGCGAATGGAGTTGTCGCCGGCGCCCCGGGCGCCGCGGCGGTCGTCGCCGGCGATGCGGGCGACGTGGCCGAGCGGCGCCAGCGCTTCGAGCGCGAAGCGATGGCGCACCTCGACGCCCTGTACGCCTTCGCGCTCAAGCTCTCGCGCTCGCGCGACGACGCGGAGGATCTCGTCGGCGACACGATGCTTCGCGCGTTCGACCGCTGGGACCAGTACAACCTCGGCACCAACATCCGAGCCTGGCTGTTCACCATCCTCTACCACGTGTTCGTCAGCCGGAAGCGGCGCATCGACGCGCGCGAGGTGCACGCGCCCGACGACTCCGAGGGATGGTCGGCGTTCGAGGCGGTC
Source organism: Gemmatimonadaceae bacterium (assembly GCA_035551575.1). Taxonomy (GTDB): domain Bacteria; phylum Gemmatimonadota; class Gemmatimonadetes; order Gemmatimonadales; family Gemmatimonadaceae; genus JABFXC01. The sequence continues at coordinate 391 of DASZNJ010000145.1, read as the reverse complement.
GGGGAGATCGACCCGGAAGGCCGGTTCTACGACTCGTTCCTCGACGACGAAGTGACGAAGGCGATCGACTCGCTCCCCGACGAGTACCGGAGCGCCGTCGTGCTCAGCGACCTGCACGACCTGCGCTACGCCGAGATCGCCGAGATCCTCGGCGTTCCCGAGGGGACGGTGAAGTCACGTCTCTTCCGCGGGCGGCGACTGCTCCAGAAGAAGCTCGTCGATTACGCGGTCGAGATGAACTACATCAAGCGGCCGGCCGCCTGACGCTGCTGGCGAGCGTCCATCGTGTCGCGGTCGGCTCGACCAATCGGGTCAAGGTCGAAGCCGTCCGTGCCGTCCTCGCGCGTGCTGGCGTCGCCGCGACGGTCGATGGGATCGCGGCCGCGTCCGG
>DASZNJ010000144.1:0-7399 GCA_035551575.1 Gemmatimonadaceae bacterium | reverse complement strand
CGGCATGGCGCGAATCGCACCGCCCGCCCGCCGCGACGATCGCCGACGTCGCCGACCACATCGAGCACGTCCGCAAGGTTGCCGGCGTCGATCACGTCGGGATCGGCGGCGACTTCGACGGGATCACCGACAACGTCGTCGGCCTCGAGGACGTGTCGAAGTACCCCGCTCTCTTCGCCGAGCTCGCGCACCGCGGCTGGAGCGACGCCGACCTGGCCAGGCTCGCCAACGGCAACATCCTCCGCGTCCTCGCCGAGGCCGAGCGCGTATCGGCGCGGCTGCGAAAGTCGCGCGCGCCGTCGACGGCGACGATCGAACAGCTCGACCATCCCGCGTCTCCCGCGACAACGGCGCGTGAGGCGGCCCAGCTGGGTTCCGCGTAACCGGTCGCACAGCCGAGCCGGGGTTGGCTCCCCCGACTTCGTCGGATGGTCGCTGCACGCCGGCTCGGCTGCGCTCCCGTCCCGTGGGTGCGCCGGGGCCGCGCTCGCGGCCCGCTCGCCGCTCGCTCGGGCCGAGTCGCTCGGGCCGAGTCGCGCGGAACGAGCGTTAGGCGCGCGCCCGCGCGCCACGCCGCGAGCTGGCGGTCAGGCGGACCCCGCCTGCCGTTCCCGGCGCCGTCCGCAGTCCCGCAGTCTGCAGTCCCCGGCGAGCGCCGTTACGCCGCCAGCGCCTCGCGAACTTTCTGCGTCAGCGTGGTCGGCGTGAACGGCTTGTCGAGGAACATGGCCCCGGGCGCGAGCGCGTTGTCGTGCAGCGTCGCGTCCTCCGTGTACCCGGACATGAAGAGGATCTTCGCCTCCGGCCGCAGTCGCGCGACGTGCGCGAACAGCTCGCGCCCGCCCATCTCCGGCATCACCATGTCGGTGACGACGAGGCCGATCGGCGTCGGGTGAGTCTCGCAGAGCTTCACCGCTTCGGCCCCGGTCGCCGCTTCGAGTACGGTGTAGCCGCTCGCCTCGAGGATCCGGCGCGCCGCCCGGCGGACGCGCTCCTCATCCTCGACGAGGAGGATTGTCTCCGATCCGACGCTCACCGGGGCGCGGGGCGGCGGGACATCTCGCCTCGCCCGCGCGGCGCTGGCGAGGGGGAGGTAGATCGTGAACGTCGTCCCGCTGCCCGGCTGCGAGCGCACCTCGATCGAGGCGCCCGACTGCTGCACGATCCCGTAGACCGTCGACAGCCCCAGCCCCGTGCCCTTCCCCGTCTCCTTCGTCGTGAAGAACGGCTCGAAGATGTGCGCCTTTACGGCGTCCGTCATCCCGTGCCCGGTGTCGCTCACCGCGAGCATCACATAGTCCCCGGGTCCCCCGTCGGGGAGGGCGCCGAACCCCTCGTCGAGCGTCACGTTGCCGGTCTGGATGGTCAGGCGCCCGCCGTCAGGCATCGCGTCGCGGGCGTTGACCGCGAGGTTGACGATCACCTGCTCGAGCTGCCCCGGATCGGCATGCACCAGCCCTAACGCTGGCTCGAGCTCGGTCACCAGCTCGATGTCCTCGCGCAGCAGGCGGCGCAGCATCTTCTCGAGGTTGAGCGTCAGCTCGTTGACGTCGAGCACCCGAGGCTGCAGCAGCTGGCGGCGGCTGAAGGCGAGCAGCTGCCGGGTCAGCGCGGCGGCCCGGTCGGCCGCATTCTTGATCTCCTCGAGGTCGGCGCGCACCTCCGGGCTCGTCGACTGCTCGCTGAGCAGCATCGCGCTGTAGCTGGTGATGACCGTCAACAGGTTGTTGAAGTCGTGGGCGATCCCCCCGGCGAGCTGGCCTACCGCCTCCATCCGCTGCGCCTGGCGGACGTGGTCTTCGAGGCGCTTCCGCTCGCTGACGTCGCGGATGATCGTCAGCACCGCCTGCTGCCCGTCGAGCGTGAAGGGCATGCCGACCGTCTCGACGAAGATCGTGGCGCCGTCGAGCCTGAGCATCCGGGCCTCGAGCGGCGGCGTCGGCTGGCGCAGCACACCGTTGCGATTGATGCGCCCCACGACCTCGACGCGGTCGCTCGCGTGCACGAAGTCGAGCACGGTGCGCCCGATCAGCTCCGCGGAGTCGGCGGCGCCGAGCAGCTGCGCAGCGGCGTCGTTCACGAACGCGAGCCGCATCTCGCGATGGACAAGGATCGCGTCCGGGGAGTGCTCGACCAGCCCGCGGTAGCGCAGCTCGCTCTCGCGCAGCTCCGCGTTCGTGGCCTCGAGCTCAGCGGCCTGGTCCTCGAGGGTGGAGGACGACGCCTCCACCTGCGCGGCCATCCGGTTGAAGGACGCCGCCATGCTGGCGATCTCGTCGCGCCCGTGCGCGACCACGCGGCGCGAGTAGTCCCCTGCCGCGAAGTCCTCGGCCGCCCGGCTCACCTCGGCCAGCGGCGCGGTGACGCTCCGGCTCAGCAGCCATGCGCCTAACGCTCCGGCGATGAGGACGAGGATCGCGATGGCCGCCGTCCGCTCGGCGAACGGGCGCAGCGGCGCGAGCGCCGCCCCGACCGGGATCGACACCGATACCTGCCACGGCGCCGCCTGTGCTGCCAGGCGTGCCCCGATGCGGTCGTCGCCCCTGGCACCCCGGTATACCACCCCGCGGCCGGACAGGAGCGAGGACGCCGGTCGCCCGACGCGCTGCGTGAGGTCTGTCCACACCGTGCCGTCGTTGTTGCCGAAGGCGAAGCGCGCCCCGGAACCGATCAGCCCACTGATCGCCTGCGTCTGCCCGCTCGAGAAGGTGCGATAGCTGACGATGAAGCCGACGGTGTCGGACCCCGCGATGACCGGCGCGGTCACCGGGAAGAAAACCGAGTCGCCATCCGCGACGAACGGGCCGACCCACCCGCGCCGGAGGGCGCCGGTCGCCTCCGGCCGTGCCGGCGGGATGGCCACCGCCGGCGCGGGGAGCGAGCGCCCCACCGTCAACAGGGGGACACGGCCCGCATCCATCAGCGTGATCGACGCCGGTGCCTGCGCCCCCGCGGACCGCTCGCGGTCGAGCGCGACCAGCGCTTCCTTCCGGTCGCTCGCCCGGCGCGAGGTCGCGAACCGCACGATCGGCGGGAGGGCGGCGACGCGCTGCTCGTTGAGCCGCGAGCGGGCCATCTGGCCGTCGATCAGCCCCGCCAGGCGCTGCGTGGCGCTCGCGACGCGATCGCTCGCCGCCAGGATCAGCGCCCGTTCGAGGTGATGATACGCCGACAACGACGCCGCAGCGACCACCACGAATAGCAGCGAAGTTATCAGCAGCGGCAGCTTGCGCCGCAGCGGCTGGAGGGCGTCGAGTAGATTCATCAGGCAATTGAACGGTCAGCCCGCCCCCCGTCCGCACCCGTGGCGCGGAACGGGCGCAGCTTCTGATCTCGACGGCCCGGGAATGGCAACCGTCACATAAAACCTTTTTAATGGAGGAGCGATCCGCGATGATCCCAGCCCGCGAGGCACTGCAACGGCTCCGTGAGGGGAACACTCGATTCACGAAGAGCGTGCAGGGCTCGGATGTGTACCTGCACACCCGCCGCCCCGAGCTCCAGATGGCGCAGGAGCCCCACGCGATCATTCTTGGATGCTCCGATGCGCGTGTGCCCGCCGAGATCATCTTCGATCAGGGGCTGGGCGACCTCTTCGTCATCCGCGTCGCCGGCAACATCGTCGCCTCGTCGCTGGTCGGCAGCGTCGAGTTCGCCGCCGAGCGCTTCCACACGCGCCTCGTCGTCGTCGTCGGCCACACCCAGTGCGGCGCGATCGCCGCGACGCTCGAGACGCTGCTGAATCCGGGCAGCAGTCCCTCGCGAAACCTGCAGTCGATCGTCGACCGTGTCCGCCCGTCGGTCGAGGGCCTGCTCGCGACGAACCTGCGCAACGACCTCGACGCGCTCGCGGCGCAGGCGGTCCGCGCCAACATTCGCGCCTCCGTCGACCACCTCCGCCATGGCTCGGCCGTCCTCGAGCGCCTGATCGAGAGCGACGGACTGCTCGTCGTAGGCGCGGAGTACTCGCTCGAGACGGGAGTGGTGGATTTCTTCGACGTGCCCGTGGTTTCGTAGCGCCGGACTCGCTTGGGACACTGCGGGAATGGAAGTCTCGAAGCTACCCTGATGCATGGAAGTCTCGAAGCCGCAGTGATGCGTCCCTGATGAAACCGCCCCGCCACTTTCTGCCGAGAGTGGCGGGGCGGCTTCTCATGTCATGAATTTCCGTCACTTCCATCCATCATGAAGTCCCGCGACTTCCATCCATCATGAAGTCCCGCAACTTCCATTCATCACAGCAGTTTCGATACTTCCACACACCACGCCGTTGATCAATCCTCGACCTCGATGTGTCCGATCATGCCCAGCGCCGCGTGCGGATCACACTGGAAGTAGTAGTGCCCCTCGGCGAAGTTCACCGGGATGTCGAGCGTCTGGCCTGGGAGCTGCAGCATGTCGCTCGCCGGGGGAAGCCCGGTCTTGCCGGGGTTGGAATCGGGGAGGAAATGCACGTTGTGCACGCCGGTCGTGAGCGTGTAGCGGATCACGTCGCCGCGATGGGCCTCGAGCTCGCTCGGCTCGAAGCGGTTGCCGGCGCCGTCGGTGATCAGCTTGACGACGATGACCTTTCCCGTCGGTGTCGCCGCGGGGCCCGATGATGGGGCGCCGGCGACCGGCGCGGCGGCCGGCGACGATGATGCCTCCGGGCTGTCACTCTTTTCGCCGCCACCGCAGGCGGCGATGACGCCGGCGGCAGCGATGCCGACGACGACGAGCAGACGATTTCTGTTCACTGTGTGCTGACCTCGCAAGATTGTTGGAGCTGGAACGATCGGCATGCGCCGCTCAGAAGTCACGCTTCCGGAACGAGCGCAGGCCGAGGAGGACAGGCGTCGCCACCCAGAAGGCGAGCGCCAGGGACGCGACGGCGATCCCCTTGCCACCGCTGAACACCTGCTGGAACACGGCGCCGGTGTAACCCATCAGCGCCGACATGTCGAGCTGCAGCAGGAGGAGCACTCGCGCCAGGTCGACGGGATTCGCGACCATCGCGGCGAGCATCGGCCGCTCGATCGGGTAGTCGCCGAACAGCATCACCAGCACGAGCACGAGACCGTCGTACAGCACCGCGAGCAGGAGCCACGCGCCGATCGCCGTCCCCATCCGCCGCAGCCGGTCCTCGGACCACGCGGCGATGACGAAGGCGAAGGCGGTGAAGACGAAGGTGAGCGTCACCCCTGTCGCGACCAGCACCGCGAGCGACGCGCGCACCGCGGGATCAGCGGCCCGATGGAGCGCGAACGGGACGACCACGCCGACCGCGAACGCACCGGCGAGCGGAAGGGACAGGCCGAAATACAGCCCGCTGTACAGCTGCCGCCGGGTGATCGGCTGGGCGAGCAGCAGCTCGGTGAAGTCGCGCGCATTGTCGAGGAACACCGTGCCGAAGACGAGCGCGACGAGCGGGATGATGAACAGCGCGACGCTGGCCAGGCTGACGAGCGCCTTGCCGCCACCGCCGAAGCGCAGCAGCGCGTCGGTGACGACGGCGAAGAACAACGCATAGGCGATCAGCGACCGGCTGCGCGCGACGTCGCGCAGCTCGTACTTCATGATCTTCAGCGCCGGACGCGAGATGAGCGTCATGCCGCCCCCTTCATCATCAGCCACGAGATGGCGCGTCCGAGGTTCGCCTGACGCGTGCTCCGCATCAGCTCCTCGACCGCCCCGCGGTACTGCACCTTTCCCTCGAGCAGGAACACGACGTCGTCGGCCAGCTCCTCGAGCTCGTTCATGAAGTGCGAGCTGAGGACGAACGTTCGGCCCGCGTCGCGCTCGGCGAGGATCCTGTCCTTGAAGACGGCGCTCGACGCGGGGTCGAGTCCGGCGGTCGGCTCGTCGAGGATGAGGAGGCTCGGCGCGAAGAGGAACGCCATCACCGCGTTGAGCTTCTGCTGCGTTCCCCCCGAGAGGGTGCGCACCGGCTTGCCGAGCTGGCTCGCGAGCTGGAAGCGGCCGACCAGGTCGTCGTCGATCGCCTGCCCGGCCGCGCCGCTGCCGGCGCGCATGTCGCGCAGCATCGCCAGCAGCTCGGCGCCGGTGAGGTTCTGCGGGAAGCGCGGGATCTGCGGCATGTAGCCGATGCGCGCGCGATAGCCGCAGTCCTCGCCGACGACGTTGCCATCCACCCGGATCGTCCCCGCGTCCGGCCGGACGAGCCCGAGGATCGCCTTGATCAATGTCGTCTTGCCGGTACCGTTAGGCCCGACGATCGCCGTGACCCGGCCGGGCGCGACCTCGAGGTCGAGCCCACGGAGCACCTCGTGCGCGCCGTACCGCTTGCACAGCCCGGTGATGCTGATCATGGCGCGCTCCGGTTGACGGGCCGCATCGCCGGGTGCCGGTCCACCAGCGTCTCGGGGGTGAGCGCGGGGATCACCCGCTCCGCCGCATCCAGCAGCGCCACGAAGTTGCTCCGCAGCAGGATCAGCGCCGGCTCGTTCCGCTCGACGAGGAGTGAGAACAGCCGCACCGGGTGATAGGGCACATCGCCCCGGCCGTCGCGTTGCAGGTCGTAGCCCGTATAGCTGTCCCAGTAGTTCCCCTCGAGCACGGTGTCGGCGGTCCGGCTGTTGGTCGCGACGTCGAAGCTGTTGCGGAAGAAGTCGTTCGCGGTGATCCGGCCGTCCTGCGCGTTCGCGTCGAGCCGGATCGCCCAGCCGTTGTCGGCGAAGGTGTTGTGCGTCGCGACGAGGCGCGTCGTCCCGTCGGCGAGCAGCCCGGTGGTGTTCCCGCTGAAGCGGTTCCCCTCGAGGCGCGGGTCGCTGATCTCCTTCAGGAGGAGGCCGTACGCCGCACCACCGCGGTTGTCCTCGAAGCGGTTGTTCACCATCTCCACGCGGCGCGTGTACATCACGGCAACCCCGGAACCGTTGCGCCGGAAGGTGTTCCCGACGTAGCGGCAGTCGTCGGAGAACATGAAGTGCAACCCGTAGCGCGCGTTTCCCTCGCTCACGTTCCGCTCGACGTCGCTGTCGTGCACGAACTCGAAGTAGATCCCGTCCCGGTGTCCGGTGACCCGGTTGTCGACGATGGTGACGTGGTCGGCGGTCCAGAGATGGATCCCGTTTCCGGACGTCGTCTCGGTGGACGCGGTCGCCTCGAGGACGTTGTTCGCGATGCGGCAGCGCGAGACCCGGGCGAGGTAGATCCCGAAGAAGCCCCGCTCGATGCGGTTGTTCTCGATGACGCAGTCGGTCGCTTCGACCACCTTGATCGCCGCCCAGTCCTCGCGGTAGCTGGTCGCGACGTCGCGGAAGGTGAGCCCGCGGACGGTCACGCTGTCCGCCGAGATCGTCATGATCTGTCGCTTCCCCTCCCCGTCGAGCACCGCGCCGCTGTCGCCCGCGATCGTGAGCGGCTTGTCGACGTTGATCGTCGGCTCGCGATAGATCCC
>DASZNJ010000143.1:0-6009 GCA_035551575.1 Gemmatimonadaceae bacterium | reverse complement strand
GCCAGCGCCACCCTGGTCGCCAGCCGCCTGACGGTGCCGTACCTGACGGTGCCGTATCTGGCGGTGCCGTGCCTGACGGTGCCGTGCCTGACGGTGCCGTATCTGGCGGTGCCGTGCCTGACGGTGCCGTGCGTGACGGTGCCGTGCCTGACGGTGCAGCCGCCGGCGCTAGTGCGGCGCGTCCGGCTCATAGGGCGTCCTCAGCGACTTGATGTACGTGACGATCTTCCAGATCTGGTCGCGCGGCAGCTTGGAACCCCATGCCGGCATCCCGTGCTGACGCCCCTCGGTGATCGACGCGAAGATCGAGGACTCGTCCCCGCCGTAGTACCACGAGCTGTCGCGCAGGCTCGGCCCCATCCCGCCCCCCGCGTGGTCGCCGTGGCACCCCGAGCAGTTGTACCAGTTGAACAGGCGGCGTCCCTCGGCGAGCACCGCCCGATTCCCGTGGTACGGGTTGACGGCCACCGCGAGCGTGCGGTCGGGGCCGGGCTGCGGCCCGATGTAGAAGGTGCTCGCCGGCTCCGCGCCGCCGGCGACGTCGCCGCTGCCGCGCCCGCACGAGGTGAGTCCGGCGCTGCCTAACGCGAGCAGCGCGGCGCTGCCGGCGACGAGAATCCGGGCACGCCGCCCGGCGCGGTCAGAGCGAGAAGACATAGAGCACCCCTCCGCGGGAGGTCTTCTGCTTCAGGTCCGGCACCGCCCCGGCCACGCCCAACGCGGTGTACGGATCGTCGATCGAGATGTCGGGGAAGGCGACGGCGCCCATCCAGCCGCCGATCCCGGCGTAGACCGCGATGTACTCCTTCCCGTCCACCGTGTAGGCGATCGGGTTGCCGACCACCCCGGATGCGACCTTGGCCTTCCACAGCTCGGCACAGCTGCGCGCGTCGATCGCCTTGAACCACCCGTCCATCGTCCCGTAGAAGACGACGTCGCCGGCGGTGGCGAGCACCCCGCTCCACAGCGGAAGATCTTCCTTCACCCCGCACAGCTTCCGCGACCTGACCGGATCCCAGGCGACGAGCTCGCCGCGATAGCCGCCCGGTCCGGGATACATCTTCACGCTCGCGCCGAGGTAGGGCGTACCGGCGATGTAGTTCGCCTCGACGCCCTCGTAATCCATGCAGACGTTGTGCGCCGGGATGTAGACGAGCCCCGTGCGCGGCGAGAACGCCGACGGCTGCTGGTCCTTCGCCCCCGTCGAGGACGGACAGATGTCGCGCGTCACGACCCCGGCGTGCGACCGCCTCGTCGGGTCCTCCATCGCCTTTCCCGTCTTCAGGTCGTAGCCCGTCGCCCAGTTCGTCGGCTGGAAGGTGTTCGCCGCGAGCAGCTCGCCAGTCTCGCGGTCGAAGGTGTAGGCGAAGCCGGTGCGCCCGGGATGGACGAGCAGCTTCCGCGTCCTGCCGTTGAAAGGCATGTCGACGAGGATGTTCTCCATGATCTCGTCGTAGTCCCACGCGTCGTGCGCGACGAACTGGTACGCCCACTTCGCGTTCCCCGTCTCCGGGTCGCGCGCGAACAGGGTAATCGACCACTTGTTGTCGCCGGGCCGGAGGTCGGGGTTCCAGACGCCGGGGTTTCCCGTCGCGTAGAAGAGCAGCTTCGTTTCCGGGTCGTACGAGATCCAGCCCCAGGTCGTCCCCCCGCCGAGCTTCCACTGGTCGCCCTTCCAGCTCGTCACGCCGAGATCCTTCCCCTGGTCCTTCGCGTAGAAGGCGTGGAAGCCGGGGCCGATCTTCACGTCGGCGTCCGGGCCGGTCGAATACGCCTTCCATTTCACCGCACCGGTCTTCAGGTCGAGCGCGGCGATGTAGCCGCGCACGCCGAGCTCACCACCGGAGTTGCCGACAAACACGTTGTTGCCGACCACCAGCGGGGCCGCGGTGAAGGTCTCGCCGAGATTGATGTCGCCGACTCTCGTGCGCCACACCTGCTTCCCGCTCGTCGCGTCGACAGCGACGACTTGGGCGTCGAGCAGGCTGTAGATGATCTTGCCGTCGGCGTACACCGCGCCGCGATTGACGACGTCGCAGCAGGCGATGCCGACGGAGCGCGGATCGGGGTGCGGCTCGTAGCTCCACTTCGCCACCCCGCCCGGCTTCGTCAGGTCGATCGCGGTGAGCACGTTCGGGAACGGCGTCACGACGTACATCGTCGTCCCGACCACGAGCGGCTGACCCTCCATTCCGTTGAGGACGCCGGTCGCCATCGAGCTCGCGACCTTGAGCTGCGCGACGTTCGACGTGTTGATGTCGCCTAACGGGCTGAATCGGCTGTTGACGAAGTCGCGCCCGGGCATCGTCCATTCCCCCGGCCTCGCCCCGTTGTCGGCGCCGGCGGGGATCGCGTTCGCGACCGGTCCGGGTGGCGCGCCGGCGGGCGCGTCCCGCACCGGGGCCACGCGCGGAGCCTCGAGCGCGGCGCGCGCCTCGGCGGTGGTGTCGCGACGGCCGTCGCGCGAGTCGGTGCCCGGCCCTTTCGTCGAGCACCCCGCCGCTATCGCACCAGCCGCCGCCATCAGCAGCGCCGCGCCCCACCGTCCAGCATCAGCCTCCCTCATCACTTCACACCTCCTCACGATCCTTGAAGCGCCCGCCGGAGCGGGAGCGCGTTCCGATCGGCACCATGTGCCGGGCCATGTGCGTCGCGAACAGCTGCTCCGCCGTCGCGTCGAGCGGGGAGAGCACGGCGGCGGCGACGGCGATCGGCGGGCCGGCGCCGCGCGGCGCGTTCACCCGCGGCGTGAACGTCATCACCGCACCTGGCTGCACGCGTCGAGGAGGAACGACGGCACGCTCCAGAAGAGGATGCCGAGCCCGCAGAGCGCGCTGGTGAAGATCCCGGCGAACGCCATGAACGATGCCCGTGTCCACCGCGGATCGGCGGCGGGCGGCGCCTCGCCGGGAAGCTCCGACCCGCTCGACGCCCGCACCGCCCGGTCGTCAGGCGCCTCACGGTCGCGCAGCGCGCGCCAGCTCCCCGCCGCGAGGAGGAGCGCGCCGGCCGAGACGAGCACCATCGCGATCGCGATCACCGTCAGCACGACCCCGGGGCGGTCCACCCCGTGCGCGCTCAACCCGTTCCATCCCGGCTCGCAGCTCCGCGACACCATCACGTAGCCGACGAGCTCCGTCACCGCCCACGCCGCCGGCGCCGTCACCACCCCGAGCCAGAGCTGCCGCTTCGTCACCGGCGGCGCCGGCGGCGTTCCCGGAGGGCCGGCGGCCGGCGGCGCATCAGTAGAAACGCGGGGAGACATAGATCGAGAGGATGATCGCCAGCCAGACTGCGTCGACGAAGTGCCAGTACAGCGACGTCGTCTTCACCGCGGTGTGCTCCCCGGCGTCGAAGTGCCCGAGCAGCGCGCGGGCGAGGGTGAACGCCAGCATCAGCACCCCGAACGCGACGTGCGCGCCGTGGAATCCCGTCGTCGTGTAGAAGATCGACGCGTAGGCGTGCGTCTGGGGGAGGAAGTGCCGCAGCTTCTCGTGGTACTCGCGGTACTGCATCCCGAGGAACGAGAGGCCTAACGCGATGCCGGTGACCAGGCCGGCGACGAGCTGCCCGCGCCGTCCGCGCTCGATGCCGTGCTCCCCCCACCAGACGGCGGCACTGCTGGCGAGCAGCGTCGCGGTCATGATCAGCGGCAGCTTCAGGTCGGGCTGCCCGAGCCCGGGCGGCGGCCACGTCGGGCTGCGCAGGCCGAGGTAGAAGTACGACATGATGAGGTAGGCGAAGAACGCCCCCTCGGTCGCGCAGAGCAGCGCCATCGCCCACCAGGCGACATCCTTGCTCGAGCTCGGGGGCGGCGGGAGCAGCTTCAGCACGGCGCCGCGCGGGAGGCGGCGGCTCGGTCCCCGCGGGCGGAGCGGGATCGACGTCATGCCTCGGTCTCCAGCACCTTCGTCCCCTTCGACGGCCATGCCCACCGCGCCATCGAGATCAGCGTCAGCGCCAGGCCGGCGATGGCGAGCGAGTACCAGCGTACGAGCACCCCGGTGGTGGCGAGCAGCAGCGCGACCGCGATCACCAGCGTCCAGAGGTTGTCCTCCGGCATCTCGATCACCCGTTCGAGCTCGGCGTCGAGCGGCGAGGTGCGCGGGGTCAGGCGTCCTTCGTCGTAGGCCGGTCCCGGCGTGACTCCGCCGTCCCAGAGCGGCTCGCGGCTGCTGATCACCGGCATGTGCCCGAAGTTGTAGTCCTTCGGCGGCGACGAGGTCGCCCACTCGAGCGTCCCGGCCCCCCACGGGTCGTCGCCGGCCAGCGCCCCCGTGCGATAGCTGGCGATCACGTTCCAGAGCGTGAGCCCCGTCCCCAACGCGAAGGTGACGGCGCCGATCGTCGACAGCATGTTCGCCGTCTCGAGCCCGAGCCCGGGCAGGTAGGTGTAGACGCGCCGCGGCATCCCGAGCAGCCCGGCGACGTGCATCGGGAAGAAGGCGACGTTGAAGCCGGCGAACATCACCCAGAAGCTCCACTGCCCGAGCCGCTCGCCAAGCATCCGCCCGGTGATCTTCGGATACCAGTAATAGAGCGCCGCGAAGACGGCGAACGCCGAGCCCCCGGCCAGGACGTAGTGGATGTGGGCGACGACGAAGTACGTGTCGTGCGCCTGGAAGTCGAAGGGGATCGCGGCCGACATCACGCCTGAGATCCCGCCGATCACGAACTGGAAGACGAAGCCGATCGCGAACAGCATCGGTGTCCTGAAGACGACGCGCCCGTACCACATCGTCGCGATCCAGGCGAAGATCTGGATCGCGCTCGGGATCGACACCGTCATGCTCGCGCCGCTGAAGAAGCTCATCGACAGCTGCGGCAGCCCGGTGACGAACATGTGGTGCACCCAGACCCCGAACCCGACCAGCCCCGTCAGCACCGTCGCCAGGGCGACGAAGTTGTGGCCGACCATCGGCCGGCGGGAGAACGTCGGGATCACCATCGACAGCATCCCCGTCGCCGGAAGGAAGACGATGTACACCCACGGATGCCCGAACACCCAGAACAGGTGCTGCCAGAGCAGCGGAGTCCCGCCTGACGCCGGATCGAAGAAGCTGAACCCCCAGCGCCGCTGCAGCTCGAGGAGCACCAGCGCGACCGTGAGCGCGGGCATCGCGAAGACGACCGAGAACGACATCGTCAGCGAGCTCCAGAGAAAGAGCGGCATCCGGTCGATCGACATCCCCGGCGCGCGGAGCTTGAGGATGGTGACGATCGAGTTGAACGCGCCGGCCGTCGTCGAGATCCCGAGGAAGAGGAGCCCGAGCGCGTAGAAGTCGATGTTCAGCCCCGGATCGAACGTCGCGTCGGTGAGCGGGGTGTAGTTGAACCACCCGCCGTTCGGCGCCTGCCCGATGAAGAAGCTGGCGTAGAGGAAGATCCCGGCGAGCAGGAACACGTAGTACGAGAAGGTGTTCAGCCGCGGGAACGCCAGCTCGCGCGACCCGATCATCAACGGCGTCAGGTAGAAGCTGAAGCCGGAGAGCACGGGCTGGATGAAGAGGAACATCATCGTCGTCCCGTGCATGGTGAACAGCTGGTTGTACGCCTCGGGCGAGAGCAGGTGCTGCCCCGGCCGCGCCAGCTGCATCCGCAGCAGCGCCGCCTCGATCCCGCCAAGCACGAAGAAGGCGAACGCGGTGACGATGTACCGCGTCCCCAGCTTCTTGTGATCGACTGTCGCCAGCCAGGCGAGCCAGTTGTGCGGCGTCTTCCAGAGCGCCTCGAGGCGCTCGTGGTCGGGCGCCTCGGCGACACGGTCCACTGCGGTGCGCATCCCGGCTGCACCCCTCCTGCCTAACGTTCAGGCGCCGGACGTCCGGCGGCGGCACCAGCACCGGCGCCTCCCCGCGCGAGCAGGCGGGAGCCCAGCATATCGCGTTCCAGCGCGGCCCCAAACCGCGGGACGCTGGGGGAGATATATTCACGTATATGTAGTTGTATCGGCTGGAGATCCCGGTCGAGGTGGCGACATGAACGGAAAATGAACGCGACTCCGAGATG
>DASZNJ010000142.1:0-2223 GCA_035551575.1 Gemmatimonadaceae bacterium | reverse complement strand
ATCGGGGCGGCGAGGGTGTCGTCGTCGACCAGCTCGCCTGAGACGGCGTAGACGCGCTCGCCGTCGCGGTCGTCGATCCCGACGTTGGTGAAGCCGGTGCGGAAGTCGAGGGTGAGCGTCTTGGTGCCGGATCCCGCAGCCGCGATGCGCCAGCGGCGCTCGCCGAGCGACCCGCCCGAGGCGTTCCAGATGTCGAGCACGTTGGACTTGGTGGTCGCGCTGATCTTGAGCATGGCCTCGAAGGTCCCGGTGGCCTTCTCGGACTGGCCCCAGCCGGTCGCGACATCGGAGGTGGATCCGTATGCCCGGCGGACGTTGCTCCGGCTCGTGGTGACCGAGAACCGGACGAGGCTCGCGGCGATCTCCGTGAGCGACGCGAACGCGGTGGCGGTCGTGCCTTCCTTGAGGATGGTGAGGTGGCCCATGACCGTCTCGAGGGCGGGCAGGGTCAGCGACGCGGTGAGGGTGGCGACCGTCCGGTTGAGACCGAGCAGCGTCCCCGACATTCGCCACGGCTGGGCGCCGGGCGCGGCGAGGGCGTCGTACTCGAGGGTCAGCTCGTCCACGACGCAGCCCGCCATCTCCCACTCGTCCTGCGTGGACGACGGAACGCCCTCCTCGATGGTGAGCGTCTTGCGGGTTGCGGCGCCGCCTTCGAGGGCGTACACCCACGTGTACGGGTCCGTCCCGGTGGGGGTGACGCCGCCCTGGTAGTGGGCCTCGAGGAAGACCATGATCTGCTCGAAGGTCACGTCGCCCGCGAACGGCATCTGGGCCCCGCGCAGGCCGTGGTACCCCCGCCCGGCATGGTTGCGGATCGAGCGGCCGTAGTCCTCGGCTCCGAACGCGGAGCCGCGATCCAGCTCGGGCGTGGCGGCATCGACCGCCAGCTTCGCCGTGGCCGGAACGGAGGTCCCGACCGTCGTCTCGACGCCGTACTGGACGACGCGGTAGACCTGCTCGCTCATGCTGACTTCTCCTTCGGCTTGGCCGCCGAAGGCTCGGCCGGCGTCTTGCGATAGGGACCGTCAACGAGGCGGTCCACGATCTTGTCGGTGGCGGTGTCGAAGGCGGCCCCGGAGAGCTCGCCGTGCTCGACGTACACGAGGCGGGCGATGTCGTTCTCCGAGAGGTCCCGCGCGGGCACACCGGAGATCGACGGGTTGCCCGAGTCGTCCCCGGTGTAATAGAGGTGGGTCTTCGCGGACCGGGCGTCGATGGACATTCCTCGTGCTCCTACTGCGGCGCTGTGTAGGTGACGGCGTGACTCAACTTCGCCTCGCATTCGAGGGCGAGGACGAAGTACCAGTTGCCGGATGCGGCGGGCCATTCGGTGTCCTCGACTGACCGGAACCGGAGCGGGACGAACGAGGTCACGCCCGTCACGCCCGACGCGTCACGCACGGCGGCGAGCAGGGCGGTCTTGTACGAGCGCGCCGTCTCGTATGCCTGGCCCAATCCCCGCCCCTGGCGCGAGACGTACACGCGCGCCTCGGGCTTCATCGTCTGGCGTTCCCAGCTGGCAGCGGTGATGGATTGCTCCCCGTCCACGACGACGATGCACGGCGTCTCCAGCACGTCCGGCAGGGGCTTCACGTCCGCGCCGTCGCCGTCACCGCAGTACACCGCCTTGATCCCGGCGATGCCGGTGAACTGGTCGGCGATCTGGTAGAGGTAGTCCGAGCCCATCAGATGCCCCGGAACAGCTCATCGGCCACGGCGTCCTCGGCCGCGCCGCGGTTGGCGTCGAAGACGGGACCCGACAGCGGGCGGGCGGCCATGCCGGGGTGCTGGATCGTTCGCCCGGCGAACGGCCCGCGGGTGATCGGGATGGCATGGGGTCGCGCGCCATGCTCGAAGATCGGCGACAGCGGGGAACCGGGCGACACCGACACGCCGAGCGGGTTGCGATGGGCGCGCGTGCGGGTCCGCCGGAACGAGCGCGGGTAGCGGCCCGACGATGCTGCGGAGCGAAGCGGACCGCGCAGGGTGCGGATGCCGGCCCGGAGCGCGCGGCGGGTACGGTTCTGCAACTCGCGCCCGGTGAACTGGGCGAGCATCTTCTGGACCTCGGGCAGCCCTTGGAGGTCGAGGTCGAGCTTCACAGGAAGCACCCCGCCCGCCCGTGCCGGCCGCGGTACTTCTCGACGACCGCCCACCACGTCTGCGGCCAGCGCGGGACCGTGACCGGGCGGCCCCATTCGTCGGGTCCCTGGACCCCGC
>DASZNJ010000141.1:0-5345 GCA_035551575.1 Gemmatimonadaceae bacterium | reverse complement strand
CGGCGGCGCACTGGTGCTGCTCGCCGCGCTGCTCGCCCTCGGCGGCTACGACGTGCCGGCAGCGCTGGCCGCGTTGTGGCGGGGCTCGTTCGGCTCGGGCTACGCCTTCTTCTCGGCGACACTGGTCCGCGCGACACCACTGCTCCTCGCCGGGCTGGCGGTGGCGCTCGCGTTCCGGGCCGGCGTCTGGAACATCGGCGCGGAGGGACAGCTGCTCGCCGGGGCGACCGGTGCGATCGCCGGCGCGTCGCTCCCGCTTCCCGGGCCGGTGCGCCTGACGCTCGCCCTGCTCTTCGCGGCGCTCGCCGGCGGAGCATGGGCGCTCCCTGCCGCGCTCCTCCGCCGGCGCGGCGTGCTCGAGGTGATCAGCACGATCATGCTCAACTTCATTGCGCTGAACCTCGTGGGCTACCTTGTTCGTGGTCCCCTCCAGGAGCCGACTCACGCATACCCGCAGAGCGAGACGATCGCCGCCGCCGCGCGGCTCCCCCGCATCGCCGGTTCGCGACTGCACCTCGGGGTGGGCATCGCGCTGCTCGCCGCGATCGCGTTAGGCATCGTGATGCGGCGCAGCGCCTGGGGATTCCGCGTGCGGGCGGCCGGCGCCAACCCGCGCGCGGCGGCGAGCGCGGGACTCATCGACGTGTCACGCGTCGCGCTCGAGGTGTTTCTGCTGAGCGGGGCGCTGGCCGGGGTCGCCGGCGGGATCGAGGCGACAGGCGTGACCTACGCGCTCTACGAGGGGATGTCGCCCGGATATGGTTACACCGCGATCGCGGTCGCCCTGCTGGCGCGCCTCGATCCGCTCCTCGTCGCGCCCAGCGCGCTCCTGTTCGGCGCGCTCGAGGCGGGCGGGACCGCCATGCAGCGCGACGCCGGCGTTCCATCCGCGTTCGTCACCGTCGTCGAGGGAAGCCTCGTCCTTCTCGTGCTCCTGCTTCCGGTCGTCGCGCGCGCATGGACGGCGCGCACCCTTCGCGTGCGGAGCGCCGACCGTTGAGCGTGGACGGAGAGTTCCTCGCCGCCGCCGTCCGGACGGCGACGCCGCTCCTGCTCGCCGCGACCGGCGAGCTGGTTGTCGAGCGGGCGGGGGTCATCTACGTCGGGATCGAGGGGAGCATCCTCGCCGGTGCGCTTGCCGCCGCCGCGGGAGGCTGGGCGTCAGGCACCGGTACCGGGGTCGTGCTCGCGCTGATCGCCGGCGCCCTGATGGCCGCGCTGTTCGCGCTGTTCGTCGTGCGGTGGGGGACGGAGCAGATCGTCACCGGTACGGCCATCACCCTCGTCGCGACCGGGGCGACGGCGGCGCTCTATCACGTGTTGTTCGGCCCCGAGGGTGCCGGGCTCCGCATTCCGGTCATCCATCCCGTCGCCATCCCCGGGCTGTCGGCGATCCCGTTCGTCGGCAGCGCGCTCTTTGCGCAGAGCGTGTTCACCTGGGGCGCGGTCGCCGCGATCGTCGCGGTGTGGTGGGGGCTCGGTCGCACCCATCTCGGCCTCGCCCTTCGCGCCTGCGGCGAGCGGCCGGCGGCGGCGCGCGCGGCGGGGATCGCGACCGGACGGCTGCGCGGTGGCGCCGCGATCTTCGCCGGCGCGTTAGGCGGGGCCGCCGGGGCCTCGCTCGTCCTCGTCCAGTCAGGAACCTTCGCCGAGGGGATGTCAGCCGGCCGCGGGTTCATCGCGATCGCGATCGTCGCGCTCGGGCGCTGGCGCGCCGGGGGCGTCCTCATCGCCGCCCTTGCCTTCGGCGCGGCGAGCGCGCTCCAGTACCTCTTCCAGGCCCGCGGCTGGACCCTCCCCTACCAGGCTTTTCTCGCCCTGCCGTACCTCGCGGCGCTCGTCGCGCTGGCGACGACCCGCGCCCGCGGCTCGGCGCCGGCGGCGCTCGGCCAAGCGGAGAGCGCGTGATGCCCGTGATCGCGGGATGCCGTGCGCGATGAGCGCCGCTAGTCGGTGCAGCCGCTCGCGGCGCTCACCCACCGCAGCTCCCACCGCCCCGCGCCATTCCGCTCGAGCAGCGCGTAGGCGACTCCGTCCCCGACGTAGCGGCCGAGCACCAGCGTCGGCCGACGCGCCGGCCCGACGAGCAGGCCGGCGAGGACGTCGTGCGTCTCGACCGTGCCTTCGTGACCCGATGCCCGCTCGTGGAATCCGACGCGCCACGGCCCCCCGGTCTTCCCGCTGTCACGTTCCGCCACGAGCAGGAGCTGCTCCTCACGCGGATCCGCTTCCTGGTTGATGCGCCGCGAGACATCGGCGACCAGCGCCTGAACGCCAGATACGGGCGTGAAGCGCTTCACCGTGCGGATGTAGAACGGCAGCCCGTGGAACGCACGCGCGGTATCGTCAGGCAGTCCCTCGGCGAGCCGCACGACCTCCGATGCGACCCGGACCGAGTCGGCGCGGCGAAGATGCTCGATCGAGTCGAGGGGCATGCTGCGGGCATGTCCGGCGACGAGCCCGATCGTCCATGGGGCCGTCGGCGCGCGCGATTCGGTGCGCAGTCGCACCAGCGGCCAATCGTCGCACGAGTCGTCGCTGCTGTCGGCCTGCGCGGTCGTGTCCTCACCGACCACCGTCGCGTTGCCGACCTCGCCGCGGCGGGAGAAGAGCGTCACCTGCGCGCCGCGGACCGGGGCAAGGTCCATCATCGCCGAGTCGCCGAAGGTGCTGTCGGTGACCTCGGGGAAGATCACTTCGCCGAGTCCGGGTGCATCCCCGGCCACCAGCAGGATCGCGCCCGCGTCGGCATTCCACCCGGCGTTCATCGCCGTCGAGGCACCGCTGTCGATCGAGGGAGGTGCGGCGGTGGTGTTCGAGTCGCTACCGGGTGCACGCGTCGAGCCCTCGCACGCGGACAGGGAGATCAACGCGGTGCACAGCGCGGCGATTGCACGCGCGTGCCCGGCTGTCGAACGACGAACGTGACGCAACGAGGAACGCATCGGTCCTAATTTGCACGCGTCGACTGAGGCGTCAACGGCAGAGGCGGGATTTCACGCACGGATCGCGCTGCGTAGAAGCTACGTCAGCCGACGTATCGCTGGTAATCCGGGAAATGCGTAGACTCGACGCACACCCGCACCCCCGAGAATGGCACACGCACCTCATGTGATCCCGGTTGCCGCCAGCGATGGCGAGATCGTCGTCGCGACCGCCCCGGCGCGCGAGCGCTGGAGCTGGGCGCTCTACGACTTCGCGAACACGATCTTCTCGATGAACATCGCGACGCTCTACTTCGCGGTCTGGCTCGTCTCGGACCTCGGGGTCGGGAAGAACACGCCGGTCGCCATCGGCAACGGGATCTCGTCGCTTCTCGTCGCGGTGTCGATCCCCGTGCTCGGGGCGATCTCCGATGCGACTCGCCGCCGCAAGCCATGGGTCGTCTGGTTCACCGCGATCGCCTGCGTGGCGACTGTCGCCATCGGGGTCATCGGCCAGACGATGCTCCCGATCATCGGCGACCAGACGATCGGCGCGAGCGCGGTCGCATCCGGATGGCGGGTGCCCATGCCGGCACTCGTCGCGATCATCGCCGCGTTCATCATCGCGAACTACGCATATCAGGCTGCGCAGCCCTTCTACAACGCGATGCTTCCCGAGCTCGCGCCCCCGCGCGAGCAGGGACGGCTCTCCGGTCTCGGTACCGCCCTTGGCTACGTCGGTTCGATCTTCGGGGTCCTCCTGGTTTCCGGATTCTTCAGCGGATCGATCGCCGGCATCGTCCCGCTCCCTGCCGGCCTGCTCGGCATGATGCGGCGGCTCATCCCCTTCACGAGCCACGCCGGCCGGGTCAGCACCTTCGTGCCGACCGCGCTCCTCTTCCTGCTTTTCACGGTGCCGCTGATGATCTGGTGCCGCGATCATCTTGCCGGGACCGTACAGCGCACGCGGATACGCTGGCGCGAAGCATTCGCTGAAGTCGCGCACACCATACGCGACGCGCGGAAGCACCCGGGCGCGCTTCGCTTCATCCTCGCGTCCTTCCTCTACCAGGACGCGATGGGGACGATCATCAGCTACATGGCGCTGTACGCCGTCGTCGCGATGGGCTTCGCGAAGGGGACGGAGCAGAAGCTCTTCCTCGTGCTGACCATCCCGGCGGTGGTCGGCGCCTACGTCTGCGGGGTCCTCACCGACCGCATCGGCCCGAAGAAGACGCTGATGCTGGTGATCTCGGCGTGGGTGGTGCTCCTGACCGCGATGATCCTCGCGCCATCGCAGCAGGCGTTCTGGATCGTCGGCTTCCTGATCGGCCTGATCTACGGCGGCGTGAGCACGGCGGAGCGCCCGCTGCTGCTCAGCCTCGTTCCCGACGTCGAAGCGGGGCGCTACTTCGGCCTGATGGTCCTCTCCGCGCGCGCCGCTGCGGTGCTCGGGCCCTTCGTCTGGGCATTCGCCGTCGACGGTCTCACCCCGCACTTCGGAACGGGGGTCGCCTATCGCGCCGCGGTCGCCAGCGTCGCGGTGGCGATGCTCCTCGCGCTGTTCATCCTCCGGAAGGTGCCGGACACCTTCGGCATCGCCAGGGCACGCTGATGCTGTACGCACTGATGCGGCGCCTCGCGCGAATCGCGCTTCGCTGGTACTACCGCGACGTCGAGATCCTCGGCGCGGACCGGGTGCCGGCGGACACGCCGCTGCTCATTGTCGCGAACCATCCGAACGCGATGGTCGACCCGATGCTGGTGGCGACGTCGGTGTCCCGTCGCGTGACCTTCACCGGGAAGGCGACGCTGTTCGAGAATCCCTTCCTGCGCGCCTTCCTCGGCGCGGTCGGGGTGGTGCCGCTGCGCCGGGCGAGCGACGAGCGTGCGCGCCGGCAGGCCGGCGGCGCACCCGACCCGAAGCGCAACGAGGACGCGTTCCGAGCGGTCAGCGCCGCGCTCGAACGGAAGGGAGCGGTGCTCGTCTTTCCCGAGGGAAAAAGCCACGACGAGCCGTCGATCGCGCCGCTGAAGACGGGCACCGCGCGAATGGCGCTCCAGGCGCGGGCCGGCGGGGTGCGCGAGCTCTCGATCCTCCCGATCGGCTTCGTCTTCGAGAACAAGAGCCAGCCGCGCACGCGCATCCTCGTCGAGGTCGGGGAACCGATCGCGCTCGATGACTGGGCCGGCGCCGGCGCGGCGGACGCGGTCGACCTGCTGACGGCGGAGATCGAACGCCGGCTGCGCGCCGTGACGATGAACTTCGAGACGGCGGCGGCTGCCGCCGAGACGGCGCGCGTCAGCGCGCTCCTCGCCCCCGGCGGCGCGGGAGCGTTAGGCAGCGGCGTCCGCTGGGCCGAGGTCGTTGCCTTGGCGCGCCGCGTCGACAGCGCGCGCCGCGTCCTCGAGCGTGCCGTC
>DASZNJ010000140.1:0-4635 GCA_035551575.1 Gemmatimonadaceae bacterium | reverse complement strand
TCATCTTGCGCTCGACCGGCCCGGTGATCTCGACCCGCCGGTCGGTCAGGTCGGCGGGGGCGGGCGCGACCTGCCAGTCCCCCTCGCGGACCGAGCGCGTCTCGACGAGGAAGCCGGGAGCGACGCCCGCGGCGATCACCTCCTGCCGGGCGATGCGCGCGCGGAGGAGGGTTTCCCGCGTCGCGTCGAACTTCCGGTGCAGCATCGCGACGAATTCGAGCGCGTCCGGGGTCAGCACCCGCCGCTGCGCTTCCCCTGCATCCGCGAGGACGCGCACGGTTCCGGCCATGGCCTGTGACATTCAGTGCACGATGGACGGCCACTCGACCGGTGTCAACGGCACGCCACCGCGCCGCGCGCGAATATGACGGCGGCGGCGCGCATGCGGTGACTGTCGCGCGCCGCGCCGTCGCGACCATGCTGCGTGCTCAGCATGCGCTCGGCGGCGTCCGTGCTCGCCGCTCCTCCCGGGATCGATGCCCTTGCCGCGATCGCCGCGCTCGCCGGCTGCGACGGCGACCCCGCCGCGCTCGCCCTCCCCGCTCGTGAGGCACTCGGGCTCCCGCCTTCCCTGCTCGACGTCCGCGTCTGCCCGGGCCCAGGGTCGCTGCGCGCCCTCCTCCTCCGCTGCGATTCGGCCGCCTCGCCGCGGGACCATGTGCTCCGCATCGCCGCGCGGCTCGCCAGCCGCACGCCGCAGCTGCGCTGGCTCGCAGTCGCCGAAGACGCGGTCGCGGACGAGCGTGTGATCGCGACATGGACGCCGACGCAGGCTCCGCCGCGCGTAGCGGCGCTCTCCACCCGGCGCGGCCGGCTCGTCGACAGCGACGCCGAAACGCTCTGCGCGATCGCCGCCGCGGCCGGCGGCGACGACCTGCTCACCCACGCGCGGTGGCTCGAGATCCTCGGGCGCGACGCGCTGAGCCGGCGATTCTACCGGGAGCTCGAAGCCGGAGTCGACGGCGCCGCGAGCTCGCTGCCCTCGGCGATCCCGCGCGACGACCGCCGGACCCTCGCGCTGTTCACCGTCTCGCGACTGCTCTTTCTCGCCTTTCTGGAGGCGAAGGGCTGGCTCGATGGCGATCGCGCCTTTCTCGCGCGGCTGCACGCCGCGGCGATCCGCAGCGCGGGAGGAGTGCACCGCCGAGTCCTCGAGCCGCTCTTCTTCGGAACGCTCAACACGCGCGTCAGCGAGCGCGCCCCGGCCGCCCGCGCCTTCGGGCGCGTTCCCTACCTGAACGGCGGCTTGTTCACTCGCACCCCGCTCGAGAAACGGTGGCGGCAGGCACGCCTTTCCGATGACGCGCTCGCACCGCTCTTCGACGGGATCCTCGCCCGGTACCGCCTGACGGCGCGCGAGGACCGCACCACCTGGTCCGACGCCGCGATCGATCCCGAGATGCTCGGCCGCGCGTTCGAGTCGCTGATGGCGAGCCGCGAGCGACGCGTCAGCGGCGCCTTCTACACCCCGCACGCACTGGTCGCGACCGTGACCGAGGAAGCCCTCGTCCGCCATCTCGCGGCGGCGATTCCCGACGACGCTGCGCGGCAGTTGCTGCGCGGTGAGCGTCCGGCAGCCCCGATCGCCGTCCTCGCCGCCGCGCGGCTCGAGTCGCTCCGCCTGCTCGACCCCGCCTGCGGATCCGGCGCGTTTCTCGTTCACGCGCTCGAGCGGATCGCCGAGCTTCGGCGGCTGTGCGGCGACGCGCGCGACACGGGGACCATCCGGCGCGGGACGCTTTCCCGTTCGATCTTCGGCGTCGACGCGAACCCGACCGCTGTCTGGCTGTGCGAGCTCCGGCTCTGGCTCTCCACCGTCATCGAGACCGAGGCCGGTGACGGAGAGCGCGTACCAACGCTCCCCAATCTCGACCACAACATTCGTGTCGGCGACTCGCTTGCCGGGAGCGCCTTCGACGCGACGTCGCCCGGTGATGAAGCGTCAGGCCGCGCGATCGCCGCATTGCGCGGGCGGTATGCGCGTGCAACCGGCACTCGCAAGCGATCGCTCGGACGCGAGCTCCAGCGCGAAGAGCGGGGGTCGGCGGTCCGCGCCATCGATCGCGAGATCACCCGCCTGACGGCGCGGCGTCGGGAGCTGATCGTGCTCCACCGCCAGCGCGACCTGTTCGGTGAGCGGCAGTCCCGCCCGAATCGCCCCGGAGCTCGCGACAGCGCGCGCGATGCGGCGCGCGCCGCGGTGCGCGCGGCGATTCGCGCCGCGAGGACCGAGCGCCGCGCTCTGTCGGACGGAGGTCCACTCCCCTTCTCGTACCCTTCGTGCTTTCCCGACGTCGCCGCGCGCGGTGGGTTCGACGTCGTCATCGCCAACCCGCCCTGGGTCAGGCTCCACAACATCCCCGCGCGTTCGCGCGAGCGGCTGCGCGAGCGGTTCAGCGTCTTTCGTCTTGCCGCCTGGGAATCCGGCGCGCTCGGTGCCGGCGCCGGCCGTGGCTTCGCGGCCCAGGTCGATCTCTCGGCGCTCTTCGTCGAGCGGAGCGTCGGGGTGCTCGCCGATGGAGGAACGCTCGCGGTCCTCCTCCCGTCGAAGCTCTGGCGCTCGCTCGCTGGGGGCGGCGTACGCCGCTATCTGGCCACGCACGCCCCCCCGGTCGTGATCGAGGACCTGTCGGAGTCGGGGGCCGCCTTCGACGCCGCGGTGTATCCGTCGCTGCTGGTCGCCGTCAGGAACCGTGAGGCGCCCTCCGTCCTCTGCGCTCTTCGGCGCCGCGACGCCGTTCTCCGATGGCGGACCGACACCGCGCTGCTCGCCTTCGACGATTCGCCGGGGAGCCCATGGCTCTTCGCCCCCCCGGAGGTCCGGCGCGGCTTCGACCGGTTGCGGCACGGCACCACCCCGCTCGCGGCGAGCATCACCGGCCGCCCGCTGCTCGGGGTGAAGTGCGGGCTCAACGAAGCGTTCGTGCTCACGGAAGCGGGCGACGAGATCGAACGGGAGTGCCTGCGACCGCTCGTCCGCGGCGAGACGCTCTCGCCCTGGACGGTGAGCACCAACGAACGCATCGTCTGGACCCACGCGCCTGACGGTTCGCCGCTGCGTTCGCTGCCGCGCTGCGCGCATTCCTGGCTGGCGCGGCACCGGCGGGCGCTCGCCGCGCGCTCGGACCTTCGCGGCGGGGTCCCCTGGTGGTCGCTGTTCAGGACGGAGAGCGCCCGTCCCGACCTCCCGCGCGTGGCCTGGGCCGACGTCGGGCGCAGCGTCCGCGCCGCGTTCTTCGCGCCCGGGGACGACACCGTTGCCTTGAACAGCTGCTACGTCGTCTGCTGCCCGTCGATCGACGATGCCCTCGCGCTCGTCGCCCTGCTCAACTCCCCGCTCGTCTCGTCGTGGCTGTCGCTCATCGCCGAGCCCGCGCGAGGCGGCTATCACCGCTACCTCGGCTGGACGATGGCGCTGCTCCCCATGCCCGGCGACTGGCCGCGCGCCCGCCAGCTCCTCGCACCGTTAGGCAGGGAGGCGGTGGCGGGCACGCCACCCTCGGTCCATGAGCTGCTCGAACGAGCGATTGCGGCCTTCCGCGTGCGCCGGGTCGATGTGGCCCCGCTCGTCGAATGGGCAAGCCGCTGACCCCCGGTGTCCGCCCCGCGCCCCTCGATGACGCCCGCCGCGCGATCGCGGCGCTGATGATCGCGCGTCGCGGCCCCGCCGAGGCCTCGGTCGGCGACGTCAGGCTCTGGGAGCATCAGCGCGACGCCGTCTCGCGGCTCCGCGATGCGATCGCCGAGTTCGGCGGCGCGCTGCTCGCCGACGACGTCGGCACGGGGAAGACCTTCGTCGCGCTCGCCGTTGCGTCGCGCCACGCGTGCCCGCTGGTCGTCGCGCCGGCCGCGCTGCGCGGGAGCTGGCGCGCGGCGGCGGAGCGCGCGGGGCGTTCGCTGCCGTTCGTCTCGTTCGAGTCGCTGAGCCGCGGACGATGCCCGCCATCCGCCCACGACATCGTCATCGTCGACGAAGCGCACCATGCGCGGAACCCGCTCGCGAAGCGGTACGGGGCTCTCGCCCGCCTGGTCGCCGGCATCCCCGTGCTCCTCCTCACGGCGACGCCGATCCACAACGACCGCGACGACCTCGTCGCACTGCTCGCGCTCTTCCTCGGCGCGAGCGCCGCGGCGCTCGACGATGCCGCGCTCGCTCGCTGTGTGGTGCGTCGCGGGCGCGAGGTCTTCGATGGGGGGGCGCGGGTGCCGGTGGTGCGCGGACCGATCGCGCTCGCACACGACGCCGACGACGACGCGACTCCCGACGCGATCCTCGCACTCCCGCCGCCCATCCCGGCCGCTGACGCCGGCACCGCCGGCGCCCTCGTCACGACCACCCTCCTGCGCCAGTGGGCGTCGAGCCAGGGCGCGCTGCTCGCCGCCATTCGCCGCCGGCTGGCCACGGCACATGCCCTCGCCTCGACGCTCGGCAGCGGCCGCTACCCGACTCGCGCCGAGCTCTCCGCCTGGACGTTGGGCGACGACGCGCAGCAGCTGGTGATGAGCGAGCTGCTCGCGCCGGCGGGCGGCGGCACGGCGTCGGGCGAGCTCCGGGCGGCGGTCGGCGCGCACATCGACGGCCTTCGTGCCCTGCGCCGCGTCGCCGCCGCCGATCCCGACATCGATCGCCGGCGT